>JAGGXG010000120.1 GCA_021163175.1 Thermoplasmata archaeon | reverse complement strand
TTGCAATCCCATCCGTGATAGTATCAGGAACTTGCTGATGTGTTTTTCTATTTTTTTCAAAATTTACTTCAAAAAGGTAAACAGTTACCAAATTTCGCTAATTTTAAATACCCTCCTTCATTAAAAGTCAATGAGTATTGGCTTTCTTTTACAAAATTTTATATTCATCCCCTTGCCTAAATTGAATTCTGCGAAAAAAATGAAATATGAAATGAGATTAATGCTAAGAGGTGAAGCCCGTGAATAGGGTTTTGCTTATCGTCGAAGACGAGAAGGAAATGCAGGAGTTGATGAAGATATATATTAAAAAAGCAGGCCTCGATATCGAAATATATTCTGCATATAATGGCAAGGAAGGAGTGGAGCTTTACAAAAAACTTATGGAGAAAAGTAAGAAGCCCGACCTTGTGATCATGGATTTAAAGTTGCCGGGAATGAATGGTGTGGAGGCAAGCAAGAAAATACTGAAGATGGACCCCAACGCTACCATCTATGGATTCACAGCTTTTTTCGACACTCGCCTTGCAGAAAAGCTACTGCAGGCAGGGGCAAAAAAAATAATACCCCGCCACGTCGGTTTCAAGGGATTTGTTAAGGAAATAAAGGAATTTTTTGGTGGTTGAATGAAAATAGCCATAATAGGGTGCGGGGCTGCTGGCGCGACGGCGGCGCAGTTCGCCCGCAAGCAAAACAGGAAGGCAGAGATAACCATATATGATAACGAAGGCTATGGGGAATATTCGAAATGTGCCCTGCCTCTTGTTATATCTGGAGAACTTGGATGGGAGGATATCATTGAATACCCTCCACAATGGTTTGAAAGAGCCGGTATAGAATACAGGCATGAAAATGTTTCAAAGGTGAACCTTGATTCGATGGAAGTCGAGGCTAGAGATGTTGTTGAGTATGATAAAATCATAATTGCAACTGGAGCTAAAGCTGCTATTCCGTTTGAGGCGAGTGGAGCATATGTTTTAAGGAACATGGAAGATGCAATAAAAATAAGGAAGGTTGCAATGAATTCCAAAAAAGCGATAGTGATTGGAGCAGGCTTGATTGGATTGGAGGTTGCGGAAGCTTTAAAAAGATTGGGATTGGATGTGGTGGTGCTGGAATATATGGACTTTGTGCTGCCAAATATGCTTGATCCAGATATGGCATCTCAATTGCTAAAGAAACTGGATGGAATTGATATAAAGACTGGTTGCATGGTTAAAAAGGTTGAGGGAAGATATGTGGAGACGAAAGAAGAAAGCTATGAGGGAGACATCGTTATCATTGCAACAGGAAACAGAGCAAGCGTTGAACTATGCAAAGGTTGCGAGGTAAAAAAAGGAATAGTTGTTGATGAATATTTGAAGGCAAGAGAAAATGTTTATGCAGCTGGAGATTGCACGCAGATAAAAGACTTTTTTGGAAACGAAATGCTCGTCGGCTTGGGAACAATAGCAGCTCGCCAGGGAAGAGTGGCAGGCGTTAATGCTGCAGGCGGAAACGAGAAAATGCTACCACCTCTTGCTCCAAAAACCGCTCTTTTGTTTGGAATCGAGGTGGCTTCAGTAGGGCTTACACAAAGCCAGGCAACGCACTACGCAAGGCATTTTGCAAATCTTCTGCCAGAATATATGAAGGGAGAAAAAATAGTAATAAAGTTGATGGCAGATGAAGAAGGAACAATTGTGGGAGGGCAGGCAATAGGAAAGAATGCATCTCTTTATATAGACAGAATAGCCTATGCCATATACAATAAAATGCATGTTAAAGAGCTTTCATGGTTTGAAAATGCGTATGCTCCAAAAGTTGCCCCTGTTTTCGATGCCATAAATGTTGTCTCGCAGGCATTGCTGCTAAAAATGAGGAGGGGAAATGGAAGAAATATTTGAAGGAGTTTATAGAAGAGGAAAGCAGCTGTTCACATACGATGGAAAAAGATATAGGGCATGGAATCCATACCGCAGCAAGATGGCGGCGGCGATTTTGAAAGGTTTAAAAGAAATGCCAATAAAGAAAGGCAGCAACATTTTGTATCTTGGGGTTGCAACTGGAACAACAGCAAGCCATCTCTCGGATATAGTTCAGAATGGAACGATATATGGCGTAGAGATATCGTTCAAGGCAATGAAGAAATTTGTTGAGCTGTGCAAGGAGAGAAAGAATCTCATTCCAATACTGGCAGATGCTTCAAAGCCAGACAGTTATGCAGCTATAGTTGAAGAAGTTGATCTAATATATCAGGATATCTCGCAAAAAAATCAGGTGGAAATATTTTTGAAAAATATGGAGAAGTTTGATGCAAAGCAGGGCATAATAATGGTTAAAGCAAGGAGTATAGATGTTGCAACAGAACCAAAGAAGGTTTTTAAGAATGTTAGGGAGAACATAGAAAAATTTTATAGAGTAAAGCATATGATAAACCTTTCACCATATGCAAAAGACCATGTTTCAATAATAGTTGCTCCTCCATAATTCTTATATACGGAATAAAGTATTAAAATAATGAAAATTTCCGAATTAAAAGCCAACAGCAGTTTTGATGAAATCATTTTAAAAATAGTAGAGAAGGAAGAAGAGAGAAATGTTATAATGAGATATGGAGGGTATGCAAGAGTGTGCAACGCTATTGGAGAAGATGAAGATGAAAATAAAATCAAGATAACATTGTGGAATGAGGAGATAGATGGGGTGAAAGTGGGGAGCATCATCAAAATTAAAAATGGATGGGTAAAAGAATGGAATGACGAACTCCAAATATCGACAGGTAGGCACGGAGAAATAATAATAATGGCTGAGAAAAATCTGGAAAAATAGAGTTATTCCTCCAAAGCATGCATCAAAGCTTTTTCTGCATGTATTGTGGCTGTATCCAGCAATTTTTTGCCAACATGCTTTTCATCCAAAATTAAAGGTAATTCAGTGCATCCTAAAATGATAGCATCTACATCATATCTGTTTATTATTTCTATTAGCTTTTTTCTGCTTTCTTCTCTTATCAATCCTTTTGCAAGCTCTCTGAATATGATTTTATTCACAATCTTCCTTTCTTCCTTGCTTGGAATGATGATTTCAAGACCATTCTTTTCATACTGACTTCTAAAATATTCAGATTCCATTGTGAAAATTGTTCCGAGCAAAAGAAGCTTTTTCAATCCATTCTTTTTTGCCTCCTCCACTGTTGCATCTATTATTGAAATTACTGGCAATGTTGCTTTTGCTGCTATTTCATCAAAAAATATATGGGGTGTGTTGGCAGTTATAATCGCAAAATCTGCTCCAGCCTTTTTTAAAGCCTCTAAGGCTTTCAAAATTTCTGTTGCAGCGTTTCCTTTTTTAACCATTTCGGAAAATCTCCCAAAAGAAAGACTATAAATTATGATCTCAGGAAAATTATAATCGCCTTTTATTTCATAATATTTTTTTACAATATGGTTGTAATAAAGGATGGTAGATTCTGGACTTAATCCGCCGACGAGGCCAATCTTCTTCATAATTTTTTCAACTCTTCTTCGAGCTTCCTTATTTTTTCCCTAACCTTTTCCATCTTTTTTTCATATTTTGCTTTCAACTTTTCATATTTTTCCTTCTTCATCTCCTTCTTCTTTTTCTCAAGGTCTTCCATTGCCTCTCTTATCATCGCCCTCTCCATATTCAAATCCTCAATTTTATCCATGATTTTTTCTTTTTTGCTTGCCATAATGGTAATACACTTTTATAAGAAAAACTTTATTATCATGATTAAAAGATTGCTCGGGTATGGCTTCGAGTCCAATGTTTATCTGATTATGGATGAAAAAATTGCATTAATCGATGCAGGAACAGGATTCGAAACAAAGAACCTTATAAAAGAAATAGAGGAATATGCCGATAAAATAGACATAATAATCCTGACGCATGAGCACCTCGACCACTGCGGCGGCGCCGCAAAGCTGAAAAAGCATTTCAATGCAAAAGTTGCCATGCACGAACGCGGAAGCATTGCAGTTGAAGAAGGCATTTTTTCGGAATTTTTCAACGCAAGAATTGAGAGAACGAGAGTGGATATAAAGTTGAAAGGAGGAGAAATCATAAAGCTTGGAGAATATGAGCTGCATGTTATCCGTACGCCTGGACATTCAATGGGGAGCATCTGTTTGTATGAACCAAATAAAAAGGCTTTATTTTCCGGAGATACAATTTTTTTGTATGGTGGCATAGGAAGAACAGATTTTCCTGGAGGTAATGCTACCCTATTTAAAAAATCTATAGAAAAGCTTTCAAAACTTGATGTAAAAGCGCTGTATCCAGGACATGGAGATTATGATGAGAAAAATGGAGACATGCACATAAAGCTTGCAATGCAGAGTATCAATCTTCTATGATTGGTTTATACGAACTAAGCTTATCCAGGGCTTCCTCAATATTCTCAATTTTTGTAACGAGGTAATATGAAACTTTGTATTCATCTCCTTCCTTTTTGCTGACCTTCATTATGTATCCTTTTTTACCCTCATATATTATTTCTTTCTTTGTTTCCTCTTTCGCTTCCTTTACCTCTTCTTTTTCCTTTTCCTCCTTTTTCCGTACCAATCCTTCATCTATTATCCTTTCTATCTCCCTCAAGCTTTCTTTAGCCCTTTTTTCCCATCTTTTTTCCTTTATTTTGTCTTCATTTCCGCCAAAATATTCTTCTTCAAGCCTCTTCTTTTCTTCGTGCGAAAGCGAAAATTCTGGAAGTGTGAACTCCTTTCCCATAATTTTTATTCTTGTATCGTTTAAAAATTTAACTAATAACTAAAAGAAGAGCGATTCAAGATCGGCAGATGCAGATTTACCGTTTTTAAATCTGCATTTTGTTATTGCGAGGATTCAACAATAACAAATTTTTCAATAAAATAGTCTGTTTTGCTGTTGTTATTGCGTAAAAATGAATGATTGAGTTGAAAAACAAGCAAAAATACATCAAATTGGCTCTTTTCAAATTTAACCATCTATGAATAAAAGGCAATGATTGAGCATGGCATCCATGTCTACATTTTTTGGTCCAGTTTTCCCTTTAATGAAAAGAAAGGAAGTTAAATACACAATGGAAGAGTTCATAAACGCGGGCATAGACGAAGTAATTATAGATAAATTGCATGTTAAGAAAGGACTTGAAGAAAATATTAAAAGAGCGTTTCCTGAGTAATGGGAAAAAATAATTAAAAACTATGGATTCAATGAAATTCTGATGAAATAAGAAAATTTAAAGGAAAAATAGAAATAAAGATGGCATGGAAATGAGGTTGTAAAAGATCATGGTAAATTTTATTCATTTTTATTTTTCGGCAGACCTGTGAAATCAATTTACCAAGCAACTCGGCATGAAGAGGATATTTGCTGTAGAATATGTTACAGAAGGTATTAGGTACTGAAGAGACTAAAGTGATTTTTGGTGGTGATGAAGGCAACAAGGAAAAAGAAGCCCATATTGAAAAAAGTAATTATCTGTACATCATCATCTATTTATATAATTAACGCAAGATTAATAAGTAAAATTACGATACTTTTTACAGGAGGCATCAATATGAGCAAAATATATACTCAGTATATGGGGGTATTGGTTGGTGTGATGTTTATAATAAGCGGAATTTTGATTGCGAGTATAATGACTAATGCAGAAGAAACATTTGCGATGTCTTTTGATTTCCATTTTAATGAGCCTGAGATAAGAGAAATTCAAGTTGAAGGAAAAATCTATGACTCTATAGAGATAACAGGCTTATCAAAAGCAGGAAATCCAGGAACACCTTATCTTCCTGTTAAGTCTGCGGAAATTTTGCTTCCACCCGGAGGAAAAGTAAAAAATATAAAGACTGTTACAAGCGATCCTGTTTACTTAGGAGATGGGTATCTAATAGAACCAGTTCCTGAGCCCATGCCCATAGCTTCTCCCAAATTACCAAAAATTTCCATGGATAGGGATGAAAAGGATTTTGAACATCTTTCTGATTTTCATCCACACGCATACCAAAATTCCACTATTTATAATTCATCGGATAAATATGCGTTTCCCAAATTACCAAAAATTTCCATGGATAGGGATGAAAAGGATTTTGAACATCTTTCTGATTTCCATCCACACGTATACCAGAATTCCACTATTTATAATTCATCGGATAAATACCCAAAACAGCTATACGATATTGTTGGTAAATTTTCGCTCAGAGGATATGATATCTTAATTATAAATATTTATCCAGTATATTATATCCCTTCCACAGGAAAATTGTTTTATTATAAAGATATTACATTGCAGTTAGAAGTTGAAAAAGGAGACAAAATTAATCCTCTTTTCAGGGGATTGCCAGAGGATGCAGAAGAGGTAGAGAAGAGGGTTATTAATCCTTGGATGACAGACATGTATAGTGTTTATAGCGATACATCCTCAAGCGAGCAGCAAGGCGGATTACAATCACTCTCCTCACTTGTAAATCCCGCAGATACTTACAAATATGTTATAATAACAAGAGAGGCCTTGAAAGACACGCCAGGGCCATATAACTTTTCTGCTTTGGTAAATCAAAAAATTTCGGAAGGAATGAGTGCAACCATCGTTACAGTTGAGGAAATAGTGGCAGACCCTGCTTATTGGGATAGCAATCCAATTTTCAATGACACAATGGCGAAAATAAGAAATTTCATAAGAGATGCATACCTCAATTGGGAAACTGAATATATCTTACTTGGTGGAGATACATATCATATAGCAGGACCTGAACCAATTTTTGGTGGAATAGGCTATCTTCCAAATCTATGTGTAAGTGATTATTACGGCTATGATAATGGTTTATCTTTGGCATATGTAGATAAACCCAGCATACAACCACCTTCTAAGTATTATTACGATGCGATGTCACAACTTAATACAGAACATTCTAGCAATATTGCAATGGCTACAAGCAGTAGCCACATATATAATGCATTCCAATTTCCCTGTCCGAAAAATCCAACTTATGAATGTGTGGGGATAAAATATAGCAACCCCGATACTCAGCCGGACATTGAACATATGAACTGGTTTTATGTTTATGATGTTAATCATGATGTAAGGGATCCTGATGTAGGCGCGGATGGGGATAATGTTGTAGTTGTTTTTATGGATAACTGGTCTGGAACTTGGGACATAGATTGTTTATATAGTCTAGATGACGGTTCTACTTGGGATTTTGGCAATCCTTCTGGGGCTTGGACTACTAACAATGAGATGTATCCAGCGGTGTATGTCACAGCCAGCACAGTCTATCTTGCCTACGTTGATGCTACTGTTGGACATGTATATTATATGATTTCAAATGATGGTGGTGCTACGTGGAATGCACCAACTCAAGTTGATAATGCTAATGGCGTTGCAGTTGCTGAACCCGGAGCAGTAGACATCGATCCAAGTGGAGTTGTATGGACAGACAATAGAAATGGAAATAAAGATATATATTTCTGGTCAACCGCTACAGGAGAAGTGAGAGTTACCTCTTCGCCAAACAATGAATATCGCCCCCAAATTGTTGCAGACTCATCTGGCAATCTTTTAATTGGTTATACAGAGGAAGTAGGAGCAGGAGATACTGATGTAAAATTCATGTATTCGACAGACGGAGGATATACTTGGAATGTTTTTACTCCACCATGGGGAAACATGGCTGGCGTACAAGAGGGTCCAGACTTAATATATGATGGTCCAACTGCAACCATTTATGGAACCTTTGCAGATAAGGAAAATGATTACAGTTATGTTTTCAATATCACAGATGCTACGGATCCAGCAAGCTGTTATTATATTATATGGGGTGGACCTGATGCAATTGAAGAAACTGCTATTACAAACTGGACTTTTCCACCCGTAAATGAAAGTGGTGTGCCCGCTCGTTCTCTATATGTGGATGCGGGATGGGGAGAAACAACATATATGCCATCTGATATATATTATGCTTGTTTAGATGGTAACTTTAATTACGATCAGGATTATGAATGGGGTGAACCAAATGATGGTCCGGGGGGAGGAGACGTTGACTTGTTAGCAGAGGTGTATGTGGGGAGGGCTCCAGTTGATAATGCAACGGATGTTGCTAATTTTGTAAGAAAAACTTTAGCATATGAAAATACAAATGACCAATACCTCAAAAATGTTACTCTTGCAGGAGAATATCTTGGGTTTGGAGGGGTTGGTGATTGGGGTGGCAACTATATGGATGAATTAATAGATGGCTCATCAAGCAATAATTATACAACTGTTGGAATACCTAGCGCCTATTATAACATTCAATCTTTGTATGATAAAAGCGGGGAAATGAGCAAGGTAACATTTGATGTTTCGCATTGGCTGGCAGGTTCATCTCACGCAAGTATAGAGTTTTTGCTTATCGATGATGCAATGCACAATGGTGACTGGGATAACATTCAAAAAGCAGGTCTTTATATCGACGATGTTGAAATTATAGCAGATGGCTCGCCAGTGTTTTTTGATGACATGGAATCAGGAGATAGTAAATGGATTCACTTTGGTACAAATGAAGAATGGGAGTTAGGAACCCCAACTATAACGAATCCCATATATGGTGCCGTTCCACACTCTGGGAATAATTGTTGGGGCACAGATTTGGATAACACCTATGAGAATTATACATATTCTGCACTCCAAACAATAGATATTGACCTGAGTGGAAAAAGTTCTGTTCAGTTAAGTTTTTACTGGTGGTATTGCACCGAGTATAGGAGAGGAACACCAGATTATGTATGGGTTGTGGTAAACAATGATACAGGTTGGGATTGGATAACTTATGCATATGGGTGCAATGGTTGGGAAAAAGAATGGCTTATTGACAAAATAAATAATGGAACCCATATAATAAATCACTTAGGACATGCTTCCTATGGGTATACTATGAAGATGGTAATAAGCGATGTATATAATCTTAATAATGATGAATATTTCTTTGCTTACTCACAGGGATGTATGGCTGGAGGTTTTGATAACCCCTATGGCTATGATAGTATTGCCGAGGAGTTTGTTAAGAACGAACACGGAGCATTCGCAGTTATTATGAATGCACGCTATGGATGGGGTACTGGATACTCTACGGATGGTCCATCACAGCGTTTTAATAGAGAATTTTGGGACGCTGTGTTTGATGAGGGTAAAAAAGAATTGGGAAAAGCCAACCAAGACTCCAAAGAAGATAATCTTTATCGCATAAATGAAGATTGTATGAGATGGTGCTATTATGAAATAAATCTTTTTGGAGATCCAGCTTTGAAAATTAAAACACAACCTAAAGTTTTAACAGAAGATGCAACAAATGTTAAAAGTAAATCTGCCACTTTAAATGGATATTTGGGTGATACAGGAGCAATGTCATGTAATGTATGGTTTGTATGGGATACCACAAGCCACAGCAATTATCAGGATTATGCATATAGTACTACTTCAAATACTATAAATACGCCTGGAGCATTCAGTGCAACAATTAATGGATTAACACCAAATACTACCTATTATTATAGGGCTATAGCCTCAAATGCACTTGGAATTGTAGTAGGTGAAGAAAAAACATTTACAACTAAAACAAACAATCCTCCAGTAGCATCCAATCCTTCTCCAGCTGATGGAGCAACAAATGTTCCTATTACGCTTTCACAGCTAAGCATAGATATATCGGATCCAGATGGAGATTTATTTGATTGGACAATAGAAACATCTCCAAATATTGGAAGCAGCAGTGGAAACAATGAAGCAAATGGAACAAAAACATGCAGCATATCTGGCTTACAGTATGGAACAACATATACATGGTATGTTAACGTAACAGATCCAACAGGAAGTGGCCAAACAGTCTCACATATAT
>JAGGXG010000087.1 GCA_021163175.1 Thermoplasmata archaeon | reverse complement strand
GCTTGAAGGAGAGAAAAAAATATTGGACTGGAAATGAAGCGAGTCCCTTTAGAAAAGGTCTGCACCCTAAAAGAGATGAAAATGGATGATAAAAAGCTTCGTAACATAACGAAAGAATTCAAAAAATGGCGCTATCCAGAATGTAGAGCTAGGACTATAAAAAATGAGGAAGAGAAGCTTATAGTACAATTTGATGGAACATTCAGTTATTCATGCTGCTTTGATGAACATTTCGAAGATTTTCGCATAATGCTTGAAGAAAAAGGAGAAGAATTTAAAATAACGGAGGTAAAGCACATCGGAAGAAAATTTGTCGTGAGATATGAAAGGAAAGAGACAAACGAAAATGAAAGGAGAAGAGAATAAAGAGATAGAAAAAGAAGTAGTGGATGATATGGGACTAAATTATCGAATCCTACTTAGGAAAGAGCCAGAAGGAGGTTATACAGTAATAGTTCCCTCTCTTCCAGGATGCATTGAGAGAGTCTAAAGGAAAATGGCAAAGAGATACCAACAGAAGAAGAAACCTTAGAATCGAAAGAATTACTATGATTTGTTATCTACCCCAATCGCTCTAGGCAACTTCATGAAAGAAAATGACATAACGCCACTCATTCTCTCCATTCATTTTCCAAAATTTTTTAAAGAAACACAAATTCACAGGGAGAATGGAATATGATTTAAAATATGCAAAGAAGGCAACAGCGATACTTGTGTTACTTCCTCTTCTGGTTATGTATACTGAAGCTGTTTTAATTCCATCTTTGCCAACGATACAAAAAGATTTTGGAATAACGCCGGGAGACGCAAGCTGGATCTTGTCAATATATCTGCTTGTAGGAACAATAAGCGTAGCCATCATGGGCAAGCTCGGAGACATGTTCGGAAAGCGTAAAATGTTTCTCATTGCCTTAATTTTTTACACCGTTGGCGTAGCCATGAATGGATTCGCCCCTTCCTTCAAATTTCTTCTTTTTTCTCGCGGCTTGCAAGGCATAGGAATGGCAATATTTCCTCTTGGTTTCAGCCTTGTTAGAGAAGAGTTTCCTCCAAAGATGGTTCCACAGGTGCAGGGTTTGATAAGCTCGATGTTTGCCGTTGGCATGGTCATTGCTTTGCCGCTCGGCGCCTTCATATCGCAGCATTATGGATGGAGATGGACTTATCTTAGTGTCACGCCTTTCGCTATACTCATGCTCATTGCTTCGTGGACCATTCTGAAGGAAAGCAGGTATATTACGCCAAGCAAATTTGATTTTGTGGGCGTAGCTTTGCTAACACTTTTTATTGTTCCTTCATTGGTGGCTGTTACAAGAGCGCCAAGCATAGGGTGGAAAAATGAGCAAACTCTTGCCCTGTTTATAACAGCAG
The DNA here is from genome assembly GCA_021163175.1 of Thermoplasmata archaeon. Taxonomy (GTDB): domain Archaea; phylum Thermoplasmatota; class E2; order UBA202; family JdFR-43; genus JAGGXW01. Next base: position 2,153 of record JAGGXG010000087.1, on the reverse strand, counting down.
CCATAGCATTCATTCTCCTTATGATTTGGGAAAAACATGTCAAAGATCCTTTGATCCCCATGAGCATAATATCTTCTCGCAACCCAATGCTTGCCAATCTTGGAATAATGATGGCAGCCTTCGCCATTCAAATGATGAGTCAAGCCAATACATACATATTTCAGATGCCTTCTCCTTATGGATTCGGAAAAAGCATTCTTGAGACGGGCTTATTTATGACTCCAAATGCAATTGTCATGCTTTTTCTTGCTCCCATTGCTGGCAGGCTTATGATAAAAATTGGGGCAAAATTTTTCGCTTTGCTCGGTTCATCCATTGCATTTATTGGATTGCTGCTGCTTGCAAAATATGCAACTGCTGTTGGAATACTCCAATTCATAGGCATGACTACGATAGTAAGCTCTGGTATTGTCATCATGAATGTTTCCCTTATAAACCTGCTCATATTCAGCGTTAAACGAGAAGTGATGGGCACCGCCACAGGAGCCAATAGCCTGTTTCGCAACTTCGGCGCCACCTGGGGGCCAGCCATAGCGGGAACAATAATGACAGCGTATGCCACACTTGTTCATGTGACGAGGCCGCCATACACTATGCTGGTGCCAGAAAACAAGGCTTATGAGGTGTTGTTCGCAAGCTCCGCTTTTGTGTTCCTTTTCCTTGCAATATTATCCCTTGCTTTGGTAGAGGTTGTAAAGGGCATTAATTCAACGTGACTGCATCATTTCCATTCCAATGGCAATACAAGGCAGCTTGGACCACCATTTCCCTTTATAAATGCGATAAGTCAATGGAATGAATATTAAATCCATGCTGCATTAATTTTTCTCTCGCTTCTCTGTTTCTTTCCTCCACTATAACCTCTCTTCCTCCCCTTTCATATATACAACATTTCCTCCTATAAACGAATCACATTTTGTAACAATTTCTTCGAATGCATCGAAAAAAACCATGCGGGAATTGATGATGGCAATACAAAATGGCTCTGCCAACAGCACTCATCATGCCACCAAGATGCAGAAAAGGTGGCATAACATTCGCAACTCTAACTTCATATCCAATGCTTTCAAGAATGCTTTTTAGCTGCTCTCCACCCCTTTATTGCTCCTCCTTGAATGCTCAATAAATGCTATATCCCTGTCTATTATAACATCTCCTCCCTCGCAACTCGCTTTTCCCTTTATTTCTCCGATTTTTTTCATGCCAAAAGATTGGAGAAATGGTGTCATCCATTCTTTCTCCCCCTTCTTGTTTCCAAACCCATCCTCGCCTTTATATAACCGTATGGAGTGATTATTGCAGTATCACGCACAAAAACAGGGTTCGGATGAGCTGGCCTTTATCGCTTCTTCTGTTGCAACCTCTTTTATGTTATGCTCATACGAATTTTCAACATTGAAATATTTTTGGCTGGAGGACATGCAACAACGCTTTTCAATTCCATATGCCATTCTGTTTCCATTATAACTTGTCGCAGCGGAAAAAATTGAGCACAAACTCAAATTCAATTTATACATTAGCATGGTATATTTACCAGCATTTACTCAATCATTGCTTTTATTTATGCATCCAGATTTCATTGAAGATTTTACCTGTACGAAAATTATAAGTATATTTATTATTTAAACATCGTGCATAATCATCAGAGTTGTGGAAAGGAGCAGCGGGCATGGCTTCCTCTGCCCAATGGAAGCGTGGCGCCGCATCCATGGTGCGTGAAGTGCGGAGTGGTGAAAAATTTAACAGAAGATAGAGCGAAAAAGATGGGCTACTGGATGAATTTGTTGGCGGAGATAGCATCCTCATTTGGAATTTCCAGAGCGCAGCGTCGCCTCGCTGCTCTTGCTCTGCAGGCATACGATGGCTTTGATGATATGTATTCAATGACTGGGGAAGCTCAAAAAAAGGTGTTTGCAAAAGTGATTAAAAAATATTTCGGGATAAGCGAGAGCGTTGTATATTCATTCGTCCGCTAGACTGAATGGAGCATATGCGATGAAAGGAGGCTGGCGGATGCATAGTGTAGAGTAGAAAAAATTAAAGGTTCCTTGCGTTTATGGCTTTCCTTTAATGAATTTGTGGGATAAAAATGAATGAGAGGAAGTTGAGAATACTGGCAGCAATTCCATGCTATAATGAAGAAGGAATAAGGG
>JAGGXG010000155.1 GCA_021163175.1 Thermoplasmata archaeon | reverse complement strand
TTTTTTCCATGATTGGTATATTGAACATTGTTGGAACAACTATCTTATAAGATTCCACCCTGCCATCGCCATCGATTTTCGCTCTATGCATAAGAATTCCTCTCGGCGCTTCATATACTCCTATTCCTTCTCCACTACCCATCATAAAAATTTCTGTTCTGAATGGCTGTCCAATCTCAATCTGTTGCAGTATTTCGTTTATCCTCTTTATTGCAAGTTCTATTTCCTTTATCCTAGCAATCTGCAAGCCAATTATTCCATTGAAATCAAAATTTTTGTATATTTTCAATCTGGCTCTTGGACCCACTTCTACGAATTCATTGTCATAAATAGCGACCATCGAAGAGGATTTCTTTGCTTCCTCTTCTCCATGGATTTCATTATATGAAATGGTCTTGATCAAATCCGTGTTGATTGCATATCTATCTCCATAGAATGGATGTGTAGCGAGAAATTTCTTACTCACTTCAATATCTTTTGCTTCCTTTGCTATTTTACTCCATTTTTCTTCATTGAGCTCCATTTCCTTTAATTCTTTTACCAGCTCCCCCAATTTTGCTATCTCCTCTCTGCTTCCTTCTATCAAATTTTCATTTGCTTCCTTTGCGATACCTCCTATGATAATTTTATTTGGATGTGTGGGGGCGCCAGCATGCTTTGTCAGCAACTTGTTAACCATTTCAAGCATTTTTATTGTAATGTTAAGAGCATCGCTGTAGTCATCCAACATATCTGGCAATATCATTATGTTGTGCAACAAATGGCTCTGGATTCTGTTCAACAGGCCTATTGCCTCTCTCATAATCAAACCATTTCTTGGAGGATATATTCCAAAAGCATGCTCGAAAGCCTCGCATGCGGCGATGGCATGCGATGCATGACATATGCCGCATATCCTCATTACCGCCTGTATTACAAAAGATGGTGATTTTCCTTCCACCATTTTTTCAAAACCGCGAACGGGAGCAGTCGTAATGAATAGCATTGTGGAGCCAGTGGAAATGAGACGAGCCTCACCTCCTATTCTTGGGATGTCATTCATCAATTTTTATCCTTTCTTCTTTTTAATATTTTGCATTTTATTGCAAAATTTCTATAATTTTGATAAAAAATTCATTCAAAAAATTTACAATTTTGGAGAAGATGGGAAATTTCAAAATTTAATTTATGCATCAACGACAATTCAAAAAATCTGAGAAGGGAGGCAATACTTAGCATGGCAACATTTATAAATCTTTTTTAAAAAATTTTTTAACATTTTTCAATAATACGGAATATGATTGTCAGGATAAACAACTCAATTTTTGAAATAAAACAGGGGGACATAACAAAGGAAAAATGCGATGCCATCGTTAATGCAGCAAATCCTCGCCTCTCGCCTGGCGGGGGCGTGAGTGGAGCAATCCATAAAGCTGCTGGCCCCGAGCTATGGGAGGAAGCGAAAAAGCTCGGAGGATGTAGAACTGGAGAAGCGAAGATAACCAAAGGCTATAGACTTGCAAAATATGTCATTCATACCGTTGGACCAGTATATAAAGGAAAGCCAGAAGATGCTGAATTGTTGCGGAAATGTTACATCAATAGCCTTGAACTCGCTAAAAAACATGGTGTAAAATGCATAGCTTTTCCAGCTATAAGCACGGGCATATATGGCTATCCCATGGAGGAAGCGGCTCGTGTGGCTATTCCAGCAATAATAGAATGGCTCCGCAACAATAGCATGCATGTCAAACTTGTGTTGTATGATAGAAAGGCATATGAAATACATGAAAAGGTTTTGAAGGAGATTATTGGATAAGCTGCTTCATATCAAGTTTCTTTATTTTCTTCCTGACATATCTTATGCTTGCTATTGCAAACAAAATTGCCAAAAACACGCCAAATATGCCTCCTATCATTTCAAATGAGACAAGGAAATTATAGAAGGAATGCATCGCAACAGCAATCAAAAAGAAATGTAAAATCTCGCCCATGCCTTTGCCTTCCAGCAGAGCCTTTCCATAGCCATATCCTGTGAATGAGGTGGCAGAAGCATGGAGCAGGCAGCCCCCTATTGTCCTTATAATAACGAGAATGCAAAAGAAAAGCAATCCATATGAGAGAAATGACATGGAATAGAATAAATTTTCTGTTGCTGCAAAACCCAAACCAGCTATCGCCCCATATACTATTCCATCCTCTTCCTCATTTATTTCTTTCCTAACCATTTTTAATGAAAGACCCAATGGCTTTGCAAATTCCTCAGCAAAAGGAGCAATTATGACAGCCATTATGAAGGAAAAAGTTGTGTAGTCCTTTATTTTTGTAGCAAGGGATATGCCAAGCAGTTCCTCGAGGAATAAAGCTGCTATTATGGCAAGTGTCGCCCCCCAGGCAAAAGCCACAAATATCGCCGCCCAGGGCTCGCGTTCATATTTTTCTGTATTTCTTATCCATATTGCATAGCCAATAGCTGGAGAAAAAGAGATTATGAATAGCGTAATGAATTTCAGCATAATATGCATCCATCCCTTTTTAAAAAATTTTATGAAATTTCATTTTATTGCAATGTGGCTTCCTTTTCATAGCATGAACGCAAAAACCTCTATTCTGGCTTCACTGGAAGCACTATTATATGCTTTTACCATTATTTCATGCTTTCCTATAGCCATTCCCTTCCATTGCCATTGGTATGGTGGCGAGTCATCTTCATATTTGAGATTGCCATCCACATAAAACTCAACTCTGCTGGCATGATTTGCTTTTGTTTCAATTGTTATTCTTCCTATTATTACAGGCATGCCCAACGGAATGATTTCTCTATCCAGCACATACAATGCATTTTCAGGCTTTAAGATAATGACTTTTGGATGATATGCATATAAAACAAAACTGTCTATAATGTTGCCACCTTTATCTTTCGCCATAAACTCTATTTCTGGCTCATCATTCCATGAAACATTCATGATGCAATAATGATATGCTTTCCTGCTAACATTTATTATGCTCGATGGCACCGCATCATAAAGAGGGGCGCCGGCGCCGCCTGTGACTATGTATGTTATTCCATCGATGGGTTCGCTTCGCTCGTAATAATGATTGTGGGATTGGATGACGAGGCTCACATTATTTTTGATGAATAATGGCTTCCATGCTTTCCTCACATCTTTTCTTGGAGCATGTCCCCCGCTGCAATATATGGGCTCATGGAAGAGCACGATTTTGAATGGCTTTTCTGCTTTCAAATCATTTTCCAGCCATTTATACTGGCTTGAACCAGCATTCCATGGGACATAGTTATTAAGAATGGTGAAATGGCATATTCCGTAATCGAAGCTATACCACATCTCATTGTTTGGCAACGAAAATATTTCATAAAATCTGCTTGCATTCTTTTCATGGTTTCCCATAACAGCAAAGAAGGTTGTGTTTTGCATTACAGGCTTCATTAACTCAAGCCATTCATCCCATTGCCATTCTTGTTTTCCATCTCCCACCATGTCCCCGCCATGTATTGCTATATCTGCATTTCCCTTGCTGGCTTCTTTAGCTAACAAACTTGCATTTTTCCAGTTGTCCCATGCTCCTCTGCTATCTCCGAGTATGAGGCACTTGAAATTTTTCTTTAAAAAAGAGTATGAAGCAAGCTTGAATTCAAACCATCTGCTCTCCTTTCCATCAGAAATTACTTTATAATAGCCACGATTGAATGGAGGATATATCGTTATTTCATGATGCTTGCCACAATTTGAATCATTTATAGAAAGTCTTATGCTACCGTTTTTATAAATAATGGTGTTGTTTGAAGTTGCAACATTTGTCTCCCATAAAATTGTTATGCTATCATTCTTGGCATTTTGAGTGTATGGTCCAACAACAAATTCTATTCCATTGCTTGAAGAAAATGTGAATGAAGAAGCAATTAGCATTGCAACCAACAATGCAATTCTGATTTCCATGTTTATATATGTACCGTTACTTAAAATCTTATCTCAAAACAAACAGAAAGGCATGTATTTTATCTTCATATGCTTCATTGTTTTCATACATCTTTGCCCTTATTTCATGCTTTCCTATGCTGGGCGATATTTCCCATTGAAATGGCGGCGATACATCTTCATATTTAAGATTGTCATCGATATAAAACTCAACTTTTGTATAGTTTCCTTTTACAACAACATTCATTTTTCCAATTATGATTGTTTCCTTGCTTCTTGCCATCTTTCTCCCATTATATAGATATAGTCCTCCTCTGGTTCAACAATGCCTCCAATTTTTATATGCAGTAATGGCGATCTCCACCAGATGTTTCCTTTTATTGTTTCAATCCCATCTGTTGTATTCACCACTTCGATGTAATTTGCATCCGTCCTTTCCCTTATTATTCTCAAATAAGAATGATTGCCATATTCATATGGAGCTATTGTATTTTTATATATTCCATCAACTCTGGCGAACGCAATTGCATATACATCGCTAACATTTTCTGGAATATCTATTCTTTCTTCCCATATTTTTCCATCCCAGTATGTGCCTCCTCTGTACATGCCTTCATATTCATTGTGAACAACACCCTTCATTCCATTTTTTAAAGGGTTGCCATAAAAGCTATAAACAACGTATGTCTCATCCACAACCATGCAACCATACACCTGCCATCGCAGCGTCACATTTCCATGTGAAAAGGAATTGTTTTCATTCACCCAAAGCAAATAAGGTTGAGCCAGATCAGTTTGATGAAGAACAAATTTTATCACCTCAGAAATATATCCTCTCTTCTCATTACCAAATTCCCATGAAGGCGGATCCTTTATTCGAGACAATTCAGGCGAGACCCAGAATATTCCACAATTATAATTTCCGTTGTCTTCATCATCCACAAATTTGTCTTCCGCTGGGCATTCTTTAACATTTGCTCCATAAGCCCATGCAGCAATGCATCCAGGAGCTTCATAGCCTATTGTCGATGGTATCGTTCCAACATTCCTTTCATCAAACACTCCACCATAGCCCCCCATATACTCGCCGAGGCGCAGGCAGGCGGCGTGATAAAAATTGAAATCTGGAGGAGCATATTCATATCTTTTTCCAGAAAAAGGGCTTTTCGCAGTAATGTTTTTGTGTGTCGAGCCCCATGGATAAAGAAGCATCCTCGTCCCACCATGAAAATCGCAGCCAACTCTTATTGCATGATGATTTATGAACTGCCATAAAGTCCTTCCATTCACGCTTCCCCATAGCTCTGAATTTTCTCCACGCCAATCATAATCAGCTTCTCTGTTTAAATCCCATCCATTTGCATCTTGCCTACAATGATGATCAAAACCATATGGATTGTGGCTAACTTCAATATATATTTCCCTGTGGTCAAGAAGCCATTTTATCCATCTATCCTCCTTGTTCTCCATCATCCATTTTGCCAAGTAATATAAGGAGATGGTTCCAACGGTTTCATCACCATGAGGGCTTCCAAGAAATAGTACTTCAGGCTTGAGAAAACCTTTGCTTTCATTGGTTATGCAGACATAATATAAATCATATCCTCCATCAACCTTTCCTGTCTTATACATCTCATTTGCTTTGAACACTTCTATATACTCAGGATAATTTTTCTCGAGATTTTTATACCATTCAACCAGCTCATCATAGCTATGTGGCTTTATATCTCCCTTGTATCCATATGAAATGGTTGAAAAAATTATTATTGCTGCAACAAGGATAACGCCTTTCATGATTTAAATTAAAAAACAGGAGATAAAATTTTTGTTCAATGCTTTATTTCCTCCCAGACATATTTCAGCATTTTTTTAATGTTCAACGTATCCATAAATAAATCAAAATCCTGCTTTTTAAATTCTCTCAGCATTACTAAAACTGCAAGATAAACTACAAAGCCAATGAATGCTGCAAAAACAAGATGATACCACAGCCTTATTTTCATAATATTTTGTATTTCATGCAAAGTCATAGCCATTGCTGCTGCAGCAATAAAATGATAAAAAAGAATTTTCCCTCCGGCAATGCCAGTAACGCGCCAGGATGATATTCTTATATAAACCAAGCCGATGAAATATGAAACGACTGTTGAGATTGCAGCACCCTTTATTCCCAGGCCAAATAATTTCAATCCCAGACTTCTGATATCCTTTGGAATGAGAATGAAATTTAAGAAAACATTGGTTAGCATCATCATAAAAATTGAGTTACGGGAATATTGAGGCATATTCATTCCCTGAAGCTGACTTTGATAGGGCCGAGAGAGAGCATCTAAAAGCACAAAGAGAGGTAATATCTGGAGGACTGGCAGAGCAGGCATATATTTGTCGCTTAAAAGCATGTGTATGATTGGCTTGGCCAGAAAAATCATTGTTGTTATTATTGGAAAAACAATCATGCTTAAATAGCGCTCAGATTGTAAAACAATATTTTTTATGGCATCGACATCATTTCTCGCATGATGTTCTGAAAATGTTGGAAGAAGAAGGGTGCCGAGAGAGGAGGCAAATAGGATAACGAAGCGGGAAAGATTGAAAACAGCGAAATATTCTCCAACTTGTGTCGCACTCCAGAAAAGCTGTATGAAAACTTTATCTATATTTGTCATAACAGTCCAGGAGGCGCTGGCTATCGCCATGGGGCGTGCGAAGGCGAGATAGCTTTTAGCATACTCGATGGATGGCTTTCCAACTGGATAGCCTTTGAAAAAAATCATGGCAAGGGCAAATCGGAAAATCTCTCCAAATAGATATGCATAGGCAAGTGCAAGAGGGCCAAGCCCCATATATGCTATAAAAACAGTTGCAACAACACGCATAAATACAAAAGCGAAATATGGTAACCTTGCTTTGGCGATTTCTTTTCTTGCATTGAAAGTTGAAATCATTATGCTTGAGAGCGTGGAGAGAGCAAAATAAGATAGCATTATATAGATTGCTTTTTCATTCACAGGACTTTCAAATCCTCTATGCAGAACAAATTTCCATACGGCTATGGATAAAATTACTGTTAGAGAAAGCAGAGCCACAAGAAAGGTTTTTATTATGGCAAAGGTTGCAATGCAATCCCCCATATCTTTTCCTTCAGAAACTCTTTTGATATGAGCCTGATTAAAACCAAGGTTGCCAAAAATGGAAAAAATTGCAACAAAGCCATAGGCAAAGCCAACAACACCATATTCCCATGGCTGCATGAATTTTGAAATGAACTTTAATGCAATGAAACCAAGTATTCCATTCAAAACTTGTGTAATGACCATCAATGCTGACTTTCGGGCAATCATTGCTGTTTAATGTTTCAAAATATAAATACTTGAGGTTTTTCATACTCTTTGTTTATTCTCTTGGAGTTGTTGGCTACAAGATTGCAAAATGATGTTGCATTTAGGGTTGAAATGGACTGAGCCAATAAAATTTAAGTTTTTGCAGAATAAAGAAATAGGGCATAGAAAAGT
>JAGGXG010000094.1 GCA_021163175.1 Thermoplasmata archaeon | reverse complement strand
CATAGCAAGCTTAATAAAAATGCTCTATTATAACATTGCGCTGGGATAGCCTAGCCCGGAAAGGCGGCGGCCTCGAGAGCCGCTGGGCGCAAGCCCACGCAGGTTCAAATCCTGCTCCCAGCGCCTAATTTTTATTTATCGATACCGTAAGCATTCCCCAGATTTATATGGAAAAGCATGGGCATTTGTTACGTTATCACACCAAATTTTATCGATTGCTGATTTATATGCAACAACATTTATAAAATGATTGCGATTATGTAAATATGTGGAAAAAAATTTATTCATATTTTGAAAAATATCCTGCTCAACAAAAAGTTGTGGCTGCCATGCTCTCTTATGGTTTATCCGTAAAGAATGGCAAGATTTATTGTGGGGAGATAGAGCTATCAGCATCTAAAATGGCGAGAGCATTGAAAGTGGACAGAAGAGCAATCATAATGACAGCAGATACAATAATGAAACATGAGGAACTGAGGGAATTTTTCTCGAATCTGATGCCAACTTGCAATTTTAAAGAAGTTGCAAGCATCGTTGGATGGGGTGTTATAGAAATAATACCGAAGGATGCCTCCATGCCTGGCATATTGGCAGATGTGGCAAGAATGATTGCAAATGAAAATATAAGCATAAGGCAGGCCATAGTTGATGATTATGTTTTGAAGGAAGAGCCCCGCCTCTATATAATAACTGAGAAGCCATTGAAAGGAGTAATGATAGAAAAAATCAAGAAAGCGAAAGGAGTAAAAGGGATTGTAACATACTGATATGCTTTGGATTATAATAACGACCCCAAAATGCAATCTTAGTTGCAAATATTGTGGAGGGAGTATACCATGTATGGCAGATGAACCGCAATACGAGATGGAAGAATTGGTAAATTTTATATCTAAGGATAAAGACGCCATAGTCGCCTTTTACGGTGGAGAGCCTCTCCTAAAAGATAAAATTGTTAAAGAAATGCTTTATGCCATTCCAGCAAAAAGGTTTGTTTTGCAAACAAATGGGTTTTTCATAAAGAGGCTACACCACCACATACATAGATTAGACAGTATCCTCATTTCCATAGATGGAAGAAAAGAAATAACAGATTTTTATCGTTGCAATGGCTGTTATGATGCTGCAATGAGAGCTTTAAATTATTTAAAGGAGAATAACTTTAAAGGTGAGATAATAGCAAGAATGACAGCATCGTATAAAACAGATATATACAAGGACGCCAAACATTTGCTGCAATTTTTTCCATATGTTCACTGGCAGCTCGATGTTGTATGGAGCAATTTGTGGGATTTGAATGAATTCAAAAAATGGGCAAAGGAAAGCTACATGCCGGGATTGAAAAAACTGGTAAAAGAATGGGTGGATAGCTTGGAAAGCAAGCCACTTGGTATAGTGCCATTTATGGGAATAGCAACAAGGATGTTTTCCAGCGATGCCACCATCCCGCCATGCGGGGCGGGCAGCACTGCTTTTGCAATCACACCTGAAGGAAAAATTTTGGCCTGTCCAATAGCTTATGAGTTCAAATGGAACATTCTGGGAGATTTTAATGGGTATAAAAAAATAAAGATAGGTGAGCCCTGCAAGAGTTGTGAATATTATAAGATATGTGGGGGAAGGTGTTTATTTGCATATAAGGAAAGGTTGTGGGGCGAGGAGGGATTTAATGAGATATGCAAGGTGACAAAATTTTTGATAGATGAAATAAAAAAATATGAAGATAAGCTGGAAAAACATATGGAAAAAATAAGGTATCCACCATATAACAATACGACCGAAATAATACCATAATTATTTAAATCGATTTAATATTAACTTTGTGGTAAAATGGAAGTGACATCCTTCATAAATCTGCCGGTTTATACGAACAAAGGGAAGTATGTTGGAGAGGTAAGAAATGTGCTTTTGGACATAGATGCAAAGAGAGTGGATAAGCTAATCATTACAGACACAAACAGAGAGCTTGTGGAAGGTGGACATGATATCGGTGTTCCATATAGATGGGTTTCTGCAGTAGGAGATATAATAATATTGAGTTATTTCCCGGAAAGAGTAGAAATGCCCAAGGAGGAAGAGGAGGAAGAATGAGGAAAAAAATAAATATAAATAAGCTAATAACAAAATACGAGAGGGATTAAAATGTTTAAGAAAAGCATTATATTGGTATTTGCTGTATTTGCTATATTGACCGTACAAAATGCATCAGCGCTTCCATGGGGAAAAATAAATGCTACTTCTGATATTGGAATAGGATATGTGGAAAGATATGGACAGCTTCAGGCAACTCTAACAATTTCATATCAGCCGTATTTCTTTGGTTACTTGCCAATATATGTTGAAGTTGATGTTGTGGACAATCCAAGCTGGCTCACCGTTGTGCCGTCCACGCCCACTTTCACATTAAAACCAGATGAGTCGAGAAATGTTAACCTTATAATGCAGGTATCCCAGAATGATGTCCAGGCTGGAACAAGTGGAAAGGTTACTGTAGAGTTAACCGGGCATCTTATATCAGGAGGAGCATTCCGCCAGATAGATAGTGGAAAGATCGAAATACTTGTTGGCTACAATCCATTTACAGAGATAGGCATAAGAGCTGCAAAGCCAATAGAAAGAACGGCTCCAGATCGCGAGCTTCCATTTTCCTTCGATATCATAAACTATGGAAATACAAGAGTCGCTGTAAGCATAACGCCTGCCAAACAACCGCCGTCTGGCTGGAAATATGTGATAAGTCCTTCCACAGTCTATATTGAGCCAAAGAAAGCTGGAGAGGAAACCTATCCTTATGCCACTGTAACGGTAACGATAACAACCCCGCATGGCCCTGTAATATCCTACGCAAACACATGGCAGAACTTTGCAATAACAGCAAAAGCGACAAGCGAGGCCCCATATTTCGTCAAGCAGGGCAACACATGGCAGCGCAGCCAGAATGAAATAGAGCTCGTAAACACAAATGAAGTTACGCAGTATTTCCTGGCAAAGAACAAAGGATTCTATGTTCCAGGATTCGATGCAATATCAATGGTGGCAGCAATTGCATTGCTATCCATATTCCTGATTAGAAGGAAAAAGTAATATGCGATTTGCTGCTCTTGCCTTTGTCCTCCTCATTCTTATTTCTCCTTTTATTGGTTTTTCTTCCGCTCAGGATGATGAAGGTAATGAGCATTTTCCAGCTTTAATGTTTCTGGTCATAGAGCCAGTTGGTCCCGCTGTTGCGGAGGTTGAGCCGCTGGGACACTATTCTTTCAAATTCAAATTCTATAATGGGGGATATTTCCAATCAAATTTATATGCATTCTGGACAGAATTTAGAGTGAAAGTGGAAGGCGAAGGCTGGACAGCATATGTTGAGCCAACGCACACCTATTTTTACCCGAGTGAGAAAAAATTTGGAGTTGTAAATGTGGAGGCTGGGGCAAGGCCTTCGAACTTTGCATACATTCATGTTTATGGAAGATTCAGAGACATATATGGATTCTGGCATCATGGCAACTACACATTTCAGGTTAAAACAACCCAATATCATTCATTTGATGCAAGGATAGAAGAGCCATTCCTAAAGGCAAGACAGGATGACATATATAGTGTTCCAATCACAGTTAGAAATTTTGGAAACTATGAAGATAGATTCTATCTTGAACCAGAATATTTACCACCAGGATGGAAAATAACATTTTCTGATCCTGTTTTAATCATCCCTCCTGGAGGAGAGGCAACAACCTATATATATTTTGCCACACCCCATGAGAGCACATATTTACAATATTCCAGCTACCTTCTAAGGATAAGAGTTGGAGCAGAAGGAACATCACCAAAACTTGTTGCAATGATTGTTTCAATGGAAGGCTTTCATTTCACGCCAGCTCAGGTTGTTGCCATTGCCACCACAATGCCTTCCATATTAATCATTGCCGCATTACTTGCGTTTTCTTACCATTACAACAATCCGTGCAATTTCATTCCAAAACCATGGAAGGAGGAAGCGGAAGAGCTAAAGAAATTGGATGAGAAGGAAAGAAAAAAGAGATTGAAAGAAATGAAAGAAGAATGGCTTTCAGCCCGTTATTATTGCAACGAGGAACATAAAAAAGAAAAAGAGCTGGAAAAATTGAGAAAATTGAAAGAAAAGAAAGAAAGAAAGCTGAAAGAAAAAATAGAGAAAGCATGGGAGAAAAGCTGGGAAGAACTGGAGAAAGAATGGAAGGAAGAAAAAAGATTGATAGACGAAGAATATCAAAAATGGAAGCAAAAAATAGAGAAAAAATGGAAGGAAGGAAGCAAATTAATCACTATTGATAAGCCTATCCTTACCAAGCCAGATTACCCGCCAAAGCCCAAAAAACTTTCATTGCCTTCCATGCCAAAATATTTCATCGATGAAAACCGCCTCATTTTAATAGAGCCCGATGAGATTTCAATAAAAAGAGTGATGATGGATATAAAAAATAATAAGAGAGTGGTTGAGGGAGAAAAATTAAGGATAGAGAGAATGGGAAAGGAGATAAGAAATAGAATAAAAATGGAGGCAATGGCTATAGAGAAAAGAATTGATTCCATGGTAAGCAAAGCGAAGTTAGAAATGCAAAGAAAAGCTGATAAAGCCAAATTGCTTAAAAAATTAAAATGAAAAAAGTTGCTGCAATATTCGTTGCCATATTTATAGCAATAAATTTTACAGGTTGCATAAAAGAAGACAGCGATGGGGATGGCCTGCCAGATAACATAGAAAAGGAAGGATGGGAAGTAAGAGTCATATATCCAGGACAAACAAGTGTAACAACATATCATGTTTCTTCGAATCCAAATAAAAAAGATACAGATGGAGATGGCTTAACAGATTATGAAGAATTAATGATGCCAGGCGGCGCCACGGACCCAAATAAAAAAGATACAGATGGAGATGGCTTAACAGATTATGAAGAAGCAAGAGCATATCACACAGATCCATTAAAACCATATGATGATATCGATGACGATAACTTTCCTGCTTGGCAGGGCGATTATGGCGAGATAGAATATTATAAAAAGCGTGGAGTAGACGATAAAAAAATCAGAGAATATCTTCAGAATCCAGATGTTGATGGAGATGGAGTGAAAGATGGATATGATAAAGATCCGCTAAGTGACTTAAAAATAAATATCACGATAAAGGGATTGAAGATATGGTCGATGATGGATGGCTCAAATGACAAAATTCTGGAAATAGAAATAAATGTTAGTAGCGATGCATCATCACATGCATTTAAACTTCCTCCCGTTATAGTGGGAAAAAATTATAGTTTGAATTATAGCTGCACTCTTGATTTAGATGATCGCGGCATCCCGGACAATTTATCAAACTCGCTATCAATAACGGTTGTGGATTTGGATAATGGGGAGGAAAGAAAACCACTCGATGCAGATGGACTACCAAGCATGGACATAGTTGGAATTTACAGGGCAGCAAGCAAATATGGAGGTATTTATCTCAACAGTAACTTCAATATAACCAAGGATTGCCATGCGTATAACACAAAGGGAAAGGATGGTGAGCTGTGGTTTGAAATAAGCAATGCAAGCATCGCAAAATAAAAATATCCTGCCATTATAAAAATTGCCAGGAGCAGGTGGGTGGCTCACGGGGAAACCGAGGAAATACCCCCCTCATTCCCAGGCCGGGGGCGTAAAAGCCGGCGCGAGAGCGCCGCCAGGAGGAGCAGAAACGCCACAGCCCATGGCGAGGATGATTTCCTGCGAATGACGTTGCCATGGGAGCTGGTGAAACGGCCTCCTGCCCGGAGCAAGTCCAAACACCGGGATCGGCTGCCTGGGACCGCCCGGGGGTGGGACGCAAAGACGAATGCCACCTAAAACAGAAGGGGGATTACTGCCTGCACCTGGCT
>JAGGXG010000114.1 GCA_021163175.1 Thermoplasmata archaeon | reverse complement strand
TCAGGATAAAACTCATCTTTGCTGTATACAGCTCCTTCCCTCACAACACTTTTCCTTCCTTCCGTTACAGGCTCTGGAGCAGGTTTTATTTTTTCTTTCAAAGAAATTTTCTCTATTTTTTCTGGCTTAACGACAATGCCTTTAACGATGCTTCCAGCTGGGAAAACATATGTTTTTACTTTATATGGAAGCATTGGGTAGCCAGCAATATGCAAATATTGCATATCACTGGCTATGGTCGCATATTCATCGCCATACAGAATTTTTGCCTTGATTTCCACCCTTTCATTTATTTCACTTTTAGCATTGGTTATAGAGAACGAAGTAATCACCATACCCAGAACAACCAGAATCGCCACAAACTTCTTCATGAAAAGAAATACAGAGGGATTAAAAAAATATTTCTATGATGTCACCTTCTTTTACGCCAAGATACAAAGCAGCATTTCCCTCACGCATTGCTATTTCCATGAAACCACTCGACGATTGCAGAATGACCAGCTCACCTTTCTCAGCATATCCATACGATTTAACCATCCTTGCAATAACCTCCTTTTCTCCTATTTTAATTTTAAATTTATCTCCGAACAAATCGGTGGCATTTGTTATGATGTTGCCAAACCTATCTATGAACAGTACCCTGGCTTCAATCTTTCCCTTCTTCTTCACTGCCGCTCCAAAATCAATTTTTTTAATCTCAGCAACACTCACATCCTTCCATTTTGGTTTTTCCCCTATGGAGAGCAGGGCGGCGGCGGGCGCAAAAACATCGCGCCCATGAAAGACTGGAGAGGCTTTTTCCTCAATCTCAAGTTCATAAACTTTTTCGATGCCTATGCGGGCAGCAGCAGGATAGAAAAGCCCGTTGTCTGGGCCAACAAACCATGCATTCTTGCATTTTATTGCTATGGCTTTTCTCTCTGTTCCTACGCCAGGATCAACAACACCAACATGTATGGAGTTCTTGAAATATGGAGCGATGGAATAAAGAATGAATGCCCCCTGCATTATATTTTGAGGCATTATATCATGGCTTACGTCAACGATAGTCGCTCGAGGATTTATTGAATATATCACTCCTTTCATCTCCGCTGCATATTCCCATCCTATATCTGTTAGCAGAGTTATTATCATTTTACCACACTATCGATCCATTTTAAATAATCCATGCTTCCATCAAATTCAATGCATATTATTTCTGGCAATTCATATGAATGAAGTTGTTTGATGCGATGCATCACATCTTTGCATCGTTCCTTTTTTGTTTTTATAAACAGCATCCTCTCCTTTGCTTCTTCAATTCTCTCTTTCCATATATACGATGAGGAAACATCAAAACTGCTTATACATGCTGCCAGCTTTTCCTTCAGCAATGCTTCCTTTATTCTTGCTTCATCTTCATTGCTGCATGTTGTAATAACAAGGCAATACATGAAATGATATATGGCAGAGTAGATAATTTTTATGTTGGCATCGGCTCCTTTAGTAAAATTAAAGTTTGAGATGGTTTATTCTCCCATCAAACAAATACATCATTTTCCCACTGTATATGGCGTTTCAAAAACTTTTCTTTCTTCTATTACTCCTTTTTTCTTTCCCTGCCATTCTATAATTTTGATGAAAAGATGATAGAGTGGCTTCAAAAGCAATTGACTTTTCTTTTCCTGGAAATATTCATTTGCTATTATCTTTGCCCATTTTATGTCATGCCGCAGACATTTTATGAGCAATTCACGATGCAATTCATTCATTTCATGCTCCTTAAACCAATCTCTATCTTTGAGCTTGCCCATTGGAACAAAGAATAGAGGCACGATAAGGCTCTTAAAATCTTTCAAATCATCCATAAGCTCTATTGTTTTTATGACATCATCATCGGTCTCTTCTGGTAAGCCCACGATTAGTGTGCAAGCTGGCACCATGTTGGAGTCTGTCATAACACCTGCAGCCTGCTTCACTATCTCTGGATACTCTTCTGGTTTGAATGGCTTTGCTTTCGCTGGCATCGCTTTCTTTACCAGCTCTGGTGAGCCTGTTTCGATGCCCATCTCTGCTCCCCACCATGATTGTTTTTCATCTATGATGATTTCCGCAACCTTCTCAATTATCTTCGGCTTTGTTGCTATAGCAGCAAAAGATGCATGACTCCACGCTATTGTATCCATAATTTTCTTTGCAAGCTCATTCACTTTCAAAACTTTTTCCTCGCTGGGAATCACACTTTTTGAGCCATACAACATGACATCTTCAGCATGCAAAATTGTGCCATTTACTCCATGCTTTCTGTTCACCATCAATTCCTTCTCAATTTTTTCATATGGATACCATCTTAAGGGGCGGAGTGTAACACTACAAAAATGACAGCCGCGAGGACATCCTCGCCCGATTTCGACGAGTCCATTCACGCTTGGCTTTTTTATCTCCGGTATCTCATCCAGGCTTGGAGCATCCTTCGGAGCCTTTTCTACATATCTTGGTAGCTCTTCTCCATTCAAAGCTTTCTCGAAAAGCTCAACAACATCCTTCTCTGCTTCTCCATCATAAATGCAATCTATTTTGTAACGAGAGGCAAATTCCATGTTATATTTAAATTGCCAAACACCTGGGCCGCCCACAATTGTTTTGCCTCCTCTTTCTTTGAATTTTTCATATGCTTTGCTTTTGAATAACAATTCAAAATATTTTGCATTGTATGGCATTCCAGTTTTCATTATTCCAGCAAATGTTGTCGATGAAGGGCCCCAGCCAAATGGATCCATGACGTATATGCCCAGAACTTTTGCTCCATGATTTGCTATATCATTGGGATAAACAACGCCTGCATCTATGCCAGCATCGACAAGCTTTGCTTCTATTTTTCTCAATCCATATGGAGCCTGCCATGGAAAGCCATTAACACTTTTAATGCGGGGAAAGAAAAGGTAGCGGAAAAGCCCTTCAGGAAGCCAGTTTGGAGGTGCGCTAGTTCCAAATCCCAAAAATTCTTTACCATGATGATTGCTCATTAATGTTTCATCGGCTGTCAAAACTACTTCCATGCTGTCACCAGCTGCTCATATGAATGCCTGTTAATTATACAGCCAGGATCAGGAGCGAGATAGTCACCAAAATATCCATATGCTCTTGCCCTGCAACCGCCACAATGATAGCGATACGGGCATTTATTGCATTCCTTAATCAAATCTTTGTTACGCAATTCATTCAGGACTTTATTATGAATCCATAACTCTTCAAAATCATCCTCCAATATGTTTCCAATCTTCACGGGCAGGAAAACGCATGGCTGCAAATCTCCATTTGGACGCATCGACATATAGAAGCGGCCTGCTCCGCATCCTCCAATGAATTCAGCAAGATTTGCAAGCTTTCCTGGAAGGTGGGCATTATAAAAGTGGGTTGGCATCAAAATCTCGCCAGTTTTTTCCTTATATTCTTCCTCCAATGCAACTCTCGCAAGTTGAGGAGCTGTGGAAAGTATTTCAATGTTCGTTTCCTTATTCTTATAGTAAATCATCTTCAGCAATTCCTCTCTTTCTTCTGGTGATAAATCATTTTCTATTATGAATTTCCCTCTTCCTGTAGGAACAAAATTGTATAACATTAGCCAGTTAACCTTTAGCTCTTCAGCCAAATCTATTATTGCAGGAATCTCATTGTAATTGCTTTTTGTTACAGTTGTTGCAATCTCAACGAAGAACCCCTCTCTCACAGCATTTTTTATTCCTTTGATCGTGCGCTCAAAAGCTCCTGGAATGCCACGAAATTCATCATGCGTTTCAGGTGTTGCACCATCAACGCTGATCTGAACAAATTTTATTCCAGCATCCTTCATTTTCCTCGCCATCTGCTCTGTTATCAATGTTCCATTTGTTGCGACAGCAACATACATCCCTTTATCTGCAGCATATCTCGCAAGTTCAAAAAAATCTGGTCTGACGAGAGGCTCGCCTCCAGAAAAAGCAAGGATGGTAACGCCAGCCCTGTCAAAAATATCTATTGTTTTTTTAGCCTGCTCCGTGTTCAACTCATCTGGTAATGGCTTGCCAGCATTTGCATAACAATGTTTGCATCTCAAATTGCATGCATAGGTGACATCCCACACAATCTGATATGGGGCGCCCGCCGTGAAAGGGCGCTGCACGCCGAAGTATGCTATTCCTTTTAGTGTTGATGCAAGGGCTTTTGCCCAGTATGAATCCCTGAAGCGATCTCTTAGCGTTTCTTCATCGACTCCAAAAGCTTCTCCGCCTTTTATTAAAAATTTCCTCAGTATTTTTTCCGCCGTTCTGCAAGCGAGGCAAGCATCATCACGCTTTCCTGTAAAAAGCTCTATGGCAATCTCTATTCTATTCTTTTTATCCTTTTTGCAATACTTGCTCAATGATTTTATAATTCTTCTCGCAACCGGATTTCCTATGGTTGATTTTAATATACCGATGGTTGTAGAAGTTTCCATCAGCACACCTCCTTATCCAGATAATTGAGAGCATTTTCTATTTTGAATACCAGGCTTGACAGCTTTTCTTTATATCTTCCCTCAGCTTTTACTATATCATCTTTCAAACTCTTTAAAAGGTTTGAAAGTCTTTTTCTGTCTTCCTCTATTATTTTAACAAAATCAATATTTGTTGAATAAACACATAATTTCTTTTCTTTTTCCTTTGTCACACATCCTGTTCTATGCAGAAAATTAAGTGCATTTATGACAGTTGAATAAGCATATCCTGTTTTTTCCGCTATTTCTTTTGCTTTCATTTTTCCATGGGTTGCAAGAGAAGCCATGATTGCAGCCTCGCAATCTCCAAAACCATAGTGTCGCATAATTTCAGCAATTTTATTTTCTATTTTGTTTATCATATGTATGATGGAATCCATAGTAATATATAAAACTTTCTGAGACGTGAGCTGATATTTCGGTAAAAACACAATGGAAAACAATTTAGCTTTTTATATGATGAGGGCATCACAAGCGATTTTTTCATATAACAATGAAAAATATTTTAATACACGAAGCCATTACACCTTGATGAAACCATTGGAAGTCATTCATGCAAGCTTACAGAAGCGAGTGTTGGTTGAGTTAAAAGGAGGAAGGGAATATCGTGGCATATTGGAAGGATATGATCATCCTCATTTGAATTTAATCCTCAAAAATGCTGAGGAATATATAGAAGGGGAAAAGAAAAGAGAGATAGAAAAGGTTATTGTAAGAGGAGACAATATAATATACATATCGCCGTGATAAAATGGGAAAGGGAACGCCATCTAAATCTGGAGGGAAGAAAACACACATTATATGCAGGAGATGTGGCAGGCATGCCTTTAACGTAAGAAAAGGCTATTGTGCAGCATGTGGTTATGGCAGGAGTAAAAGGTTGAGGAGCTACAACTGGAAAAAATGAGGGAAAAATGCGGCGTCGCTGCCATTGCATCTCGCCATAGAGTAGCTTCCAGCTTATATGTTGCTTTACTCGCCCTGCAGCATCGCGGCCAGGAGGCGGCGGGCATCGCTGTTTATGAGGGAGGGATAAAAGGATATAAGGGGCTTGGACTGGTGAGTGAGGCATTCAACGGAATCGATTTTTCCACCGTTGAGGGAAAGACTGGTATAGGGCATGTATATTATTCAATTAAAATTTCTGTTCCAGAGAATGCTCAACCATCTATTTTTCACACTCATGCTGGTGATATTGCAGTTGCTCACAATGGAATAATAACGAATGCTGAGCAAATTAAACAGGAATTGATGGAAAAAGGCCATCATTTTATTCAGGGGAGCGAGGAGGAGAGCTTTGCCTATATGCTTGCAGATGAGCTAAAAGAAAAGCACAGTATAGAGCATGCTGTAAAAAATGTGATGAAAAAACTGGAAGGAAGCTACGCATTTACATTTATGGTGAATGATAGAGTTTTTGGATTACGTGATCCATATGGGATAAGACCCCTTTGCCTTGGAAAAATAGAGAATGGCTATGTGATTGCCTCAGAATCGGTTGCAATAGATGCCTTAGGGGGAAAGCTTATAAGAGATGTTATACCAGGCGAGCTAATAGAAATAAAGCCAGAAGAATACAAGGGCAATGTTATTCACAGAAAAAAGCACAAGGCCTATTGCTTCTTTGAATATGTTTATTTTGCCCGTTCCGACTCTATAATGAATGGAAGGGAAGTTTACAGTATAAGGAAGAGACTGGGAGAAATACTGGCGAGAGAGCATCCAGTTGATGCAGATATCGTTATTCCAATTCCAGATTCTGGAAGAACCTATGCCTATGGATATTCAAAAGCTTCTGGATTGCCTGTTGAAGAAGGGCTGATGAAGAATCGTTACATTGCGAGAACTTTTATCATGCCAAGTCAGAAGGTAAGGCAGGAACTTGTGCAGCTAAAGCTAAATCCTGTAAAAAGCATAATAGAAGGCAAGAAAGTTGTTATAGTTGATGATTCAATAGTTAGAGGGACAACGATGCGTAGAATAGTTGATATGCTTCGCTACCATGGAGCCAGGCAAGTGCATGTGCGAATTGCATCTCCTCCAATAATAGCTCCATGCTATTTTGGAATTGATATGACAACGAGGCAGCAGCTGATAGCTTCTGGCAAAAACATAGAAGAGATAAAAAAGGAAATAAATGCGGATTCCTTGGGTTACATTTCTATAGATGGACTTACTGAAGCCATAGGAATAGATAAAAATGATTTATGCCTTGGTTGCGTTACTGGAGAATATCCAATTAAGATTGAGGGAGAAAAGTTAAGGTTTCAGGAGAGGATTGAATGGAAATAAAATGGAAAATTGCTGCAATTTTTGTCATTGCTCTGATTCTGACAATTTCCATAATAGCTATGAAAAATGATCATAAAAAAGAAGAAGGAGTGGAGCTAAGTTTGATTGCAGAGCCACGAAGTTTTAGAATAGAAGAAGGGAAAAATATAAGCATAAGGGTTAGAGCTTTAAAAAATGGCTCACCTTTAGAAACAAAAATAGAATGGGATGTCAAGTCAAAAGGAAATACAGGGCAGCTTGTTGCCCCTTTTCCATCTGAAACCAACGAATCAGGATATTTAATTGCAAGATATATTGCCCCATCTGATGTCAATGAGCTAAATCATACCATTACAATAATTGCAAAGTTTATTTATGAAGGAAATGAAGTTGTTGCAACGATAAATGGGAGCATTTATCCAAAACTGCATGAAACAAAAATTCTGATATCTTGCGATAGAAAAAAAATGATAGCTGGCGAGACATGCCATTTTAAAGCGAGTATAGCATATTTCGATGAAGTATGGATTCCATTGAGCAATGCAACCATAAAATGGGAATTCTATTCAAATGGAACAAAAATAATGGAAAGGAAAAGCATTAGCAATAAAAGGGGCTTTTCTTCCATTTCATTTTTTTATTCTAACGCTGAAAAAAATATGAGTGTAGAAGCTGTTGCAACATATGAAATGAATTTAAATGGAAGCATCGATTACAATGGAAGCAAAAGCAATGCTGTCAGCATTAAAATAATTCCTGAAAAACCTGGTGACTTTCCAGTCGTTTTGATACACGGATGGATTGGCTCATCTTCGCAGGCATTAATAAATTTCACATGGTATAATCTAACGGAAAAACTCATTCAGCATGGATTCAAAGTTCTTGATTTTGATGTTACCACACCAGGCATACAATGGCTTGAATATGAGCCGGGATGGGAAAATCATCACATTTCATGGATAGCCGCCAAGGTAAGTCAGGAAATAAGAAAAGCATTGGTTTTAAATGG
>JAGGXG010000101.1 GCA_021163175.1 Thermoplasmata archaeon | reverse complement strand
ATCTGGAATATTTCCAAAACCTCAGGCATAAATATTGTCGGTGGAGTATATCTCGGTGGAAATTACTGGAGTGATTACGATGGCATTGATTTAAACAATGATGGAATAGGAGATACAAACTTGCCATATAATTGCTCTGGGGACATACAGCATGGCGGAGATTATGCCTCTCTAACTTTTAAAAGATACACCCTTATAAATATTACACCATGCTACCAGTGGGTTAATTTAAACGAAACATTCATTGTAAATATAACTATAGATCCTGTTGTTGCCATTGCAGGAGTGCAATGCGATTTATTATTCAATGCAAGTTTGCTTGAGGTAATAAGCGTTGAAGAAGGAGATTTATTTAATGGCTATCCAACATTTTTCAACAATGGGAGCATCGATAATACGAATGGAATAATAAATGATATGTATATCGCAATAACAATGCCTGGAGGAAGCGCAAGCGATGCTGGAACTTTTGTTAAAATAACATTCAAAGCCAAGAAAGAAGGCACATCTTATCTTAATGTCACAGATGCTGCGATTGGAGATATAAATGCTCAACCCGTGGCAATAAAAATAGGCAATGGAAGCGTTGAGGTCATAATTCATCCGTGGGATGTAAACCGTGATGATATAATAAATATTCTTGATTTAATAATTATAGGGCAACATTTCGGAAGCCATGAAGGCGAGGAAAATTATGCAAAAGAAGCAGATTTAAACAATGATGGCATGATAAATATCCTTGATTTGATTATCGTTGCCATGCATTTCGGAGAAAGCTATTAGATGTCTTCCGCCCTTTAGCACCCTCTTCCATCCTGCTTTGTTATAACATATTTACCAGGATTTTTTATGAATTCCTGTTTGCATTCTTCGGAGCAGAAAAAATATTCCCTGCCATTATATTCTGCTTTTATGCTTGTATCAACTTTCTTTCCACAAACTGGATCATACGGCATTTATTTTCACCTCCACATCCATTTTTTCAAATACTTCTTCAATACCTGAAGCAATTTCTTCATTAAATTCTTTATTGTCACTAAGCTTCACATCTATTTTTATTTTCTTTCCATCTATTTCTATTCCTTTTACCACTCCGGCTGCCATTATATTCTTTCCAGTATATGGATCAAGTATTGCTCCAAGCAATGTTCTTACGAAATCTTCATCGAGCTTGCGTTTTCCATTCATAACATTCCATTTTTCTATTGCCATCCTCAAAGCCTTAATTGCAAGAATGGCACAATGATATTTCACCTTCGGCAATCCACCAAGCTCTTTCAATTCATCCTGCAGGCTTATTTTTGAAGCATAATCAATGCTCTTCCCTTTAACCATCTCCGTTATCATCGAACTTGTAGCGATGCTGGCAGCACATCCATATGATTCGAATGTTATCTTGCCTATTTTATCTCCATCCATTTTTATATACAACTTTATCATGTCTCCACAGGCGACGCTTCCAGCTATGGCAGTTACATCAGCATCTTCCATCGCTCCAACATTTTTAGGATTGAGGAATAATTCCATAACCTTTTTTGAGTAGCCCGCTTTCATTTTTTCCTCCTGTACAATGGGCTGAATTCCCTCAGCCTTTCTATAACATCTTTCAATATTTCATAAGCTTTTTCCATCTCTTCCATTGTATTCATCCTGCTTATGGTTATGCGAGTTGAAGAATTTGCATCTTCCATGCTTCCTCCTATGGCAAGTATAACATAACTTGGTTTTAGTTCTGGACTATAGCATGCTGAGCCTGTCCTTATAATCAATCCTTTCTGGTTCGCCATCATTAAAATGGCTTCTCCTTCAACACCTTTAAAAGAAACATTAACGTTGTTACAGACTCTTTTCATGCTTCCATTGAGCCTGCTATCCTCAATGGAAAGAAGATTTTTTATGAGATATTGCTGCATTCTCTTCATCTTTTGAATATGCTCTTCTTTCATTAACTCGACTGCTTTTGCAAATCCAGCAATGGCAGGCATATTGGGATGACCAGCTCTGTAACCAAATTCTCTGGCGTCGCCATGAAAAAGTGGCTCAAGTTTCACGCCATCCCTGATAAAAAGTGCACCTGAACCAAAAGGAGCATGAATAACATGCCCGGACATTGTCATCATGTCTATACCATATTTTTCAACATCTATTTTTTCTTTTAGAAAGGAATGGGTTGCATCAACATGAAATAGTGAACCAGCATCGTTTGCAATCTCTCCTATAGCTTTCAAATCCTGCAATACACCAATTTCATGATTTGCATGATGAATTGAAACCAAAAAGGAGTTTTTTGCCGCCTTTTCAAGCTCTTCCATATTTATCTGGCCATCGCCATCAACGCCAACAAAAACCGCTTCATGTCCAAGCTCTGAAAGATATTTAAAAGAATTAAGAATGCATTTCCTCTCTATCTCCGATGTGACTATCTTCGCCTTTCCCTTTCGCCTGCTGAAATAAAAAACGCTTCCCTTTATGGCAAGGTTGTTGCTTTCTGTAACACCACTCGTAAAAATTATCTCATCTGGCTCAGCATTTATTTTTCTAGCCACCACTTCTCTCGCTTCCCATATTGCGTTGCTCGCCTCCTCCTCCACCGCGTGCCCGAACTCGCCGCCCGGCACCCCAAAATTTTTTGTATATCTTTCTTTCATGGCTTCGAGAACAGCAGGATCAACCTTTGTGACATTCTCGTTATCAAGATATATCATTTTCTCCTCCTGATCAAAAATTGTTTGCAATGGTGTTCATTGCCATGGCTGGCAAAAGCAGAAAAACAACCAATACGGCAAGATATTTTTCTTTCATTGGCAGTAATAAAAAAGCCATATATAAGTTTTTAGGCATCGCCTAAATCGAAATCGATAAATTTATATTTCATGGGAATATAATCAAACATGGCAAAGAAGCAGAAGAGTGGTTTTCAATCTGCAGCAGGTTTGATAAGATATTTTGAGGAAGAAAAAACGGGATTTAAAATAGATCCTGTTGTTATAGTTGTCCTCACCATATTGACTGTCTCGATTGTTGCCATAGCCCATTTGTTGTGGCCAATGTAAAATGAAGAAACCTAAACGGCATTTAATCACAGCATTCATTCTCCTTTTTGTTGCCATTTTGATTTATATAATTAAAATTATAGACTGGAAAATTGAGGTGCTTCTTCTCATTCTCATATTTCCATATCTATCCTTTTCCATAATTTTCTCAAATATAAAAGTGCCAAAGAAAAAAAATGCTATAGATGTTATAAGGAAGAGATATTCTACATAAAAGGAAGGAAAATATGGGCAAATGCAAGAAGGAGTAAAATAAGCAATATGACAAATAAAATTTTGAGTGCAAACTTTATTATTTTCCATCCCAGTATAACGATTATTGCTATTGCAATTATAGCCCATAATGGCAGGCTCATATGAAAGAACATGAAATTAAAAGCAATCGGAGTATTTATAGCCTTAGGAAGAGTTTCAATTTTTCTGGCATTTCTACTTTTCCTTCTTTCATTTTTTCTATACCTTCCTCGCATGCTTTTAACAAAGCTTCAAAATATTTTTTTCCTTTTTCCTTCGATGCTTTTGATGGGCTTCCAATATATGCATTTCTCGCCCCAATTTTATCAAATCTTTTTAATGCATCTTTCACTCCTATTTTTATCTTAAATGGCTCCACAGATTTGTAATCTTTAACCAGATCCGGAAAAAGATATAACAATATGGAAGTTTCCTTTTCGTCGGCATGTATTTCTTCTTCCACATCATCAAAAATTTTTTTATTGAAATATGCTGCTGATATTGGTTCAGAAGCAATAACGCCATACTTTTTCCCTTTAAAAATGGCTTTGTATATTGCTCTCAAATGAAATAAATCCATGTGGAAATTGCATATAACAAGATATTTAAAGCCGTGTTTTCCCATTGCTTTCATTATGGAAAGCAAAGATTTTTTTACAATGCTTGAAGGAAATGATATTGTTCCAGCAAAATTTTCCAGATAGTGGCATTTGGTGTAATACAAAGGAGGTAATGAAATTCCATTGAATTTTTCAGCCATCTTTTCCTCTATTTTTTTTGCTATCAAAAAATCCGTTGAAACTGGCAGATGCGGACCATGAGCTTCGATGCTTCCCACAGTTATAAAAAAAATTGTTTCTCTGTCCAAAGCTTCTATTTCCTTCCAGCTCATTTTTGCAAACTCCATATGCCTATATACAACTTTATAAATGGTTTTTGCTATTATGTTGATGAATGTCCTGCTTGGAATAGGAAACGAAATGAATGGTGACGATGCCATCGGCGTATGGATTGCCCGTAACTTCCGCCACAAAAACTGGCTTGCCATCGACTGCGCAACTGTGCCTGAAAATTATATAGGGGAGATTGTAAGACAGCATCCTGAGAAAATTGTTATGGTGGATGCTGCCCAGATGAATTTGAAGCCTGGAGAGGTAAGAATAATACCAAAGGAAAAGATAAGCAAAGCAACTTTTTCGACGCATACAATTCCATTGTCGCTGTTCATGGATCATTTGAAAGAGCTCACAAAATCAAAAATATATCTTATAGGGATACAGCCCAAGGTTTTGTATGGAAAAATGAGTGATGAAGTAAAAAAAGCCGGGGAAAGGGTTATTCATTACATAAAAAATGATGAAATAGAAAAAATAAAAGTGCTTGGGTAAAAATTTTATTGAAAAAAAGCATTACATTTTATGAAAGTTCTTGTTATAGGGGGAGGAGCTCGAGAGCATGCAATCGTTTTTGCCCTCAAAAAAGGGGGCGCCAAAATTTATTCCGTCATGAAAAATGAAAATCCCGGCATAAAAAGAGCATCGGAAGAATTTCTCATTCATGATGAAAATGATGCCGAAAAAATAGCAGATTACGCTCGCAGAAAAAATATAGAATTGGCAATCATCGGGCCCGAGGCGCCCGAGCAGCACGGCGTCGCCAACGCTTTGCTTGAAAAAGGCATTAAGGTTGCATCTCCAACAAAAGAAGCTGCTGAAATAGAAACAAACAAGGAGTTTATGAGATGGCTCATGGACAAATACAGGATTAAGGGGAGCGTTAAAAGCAAAGCTTTCGATGATGTAAGCATGGCCAAAGAATTCATAGAGATGCTCGACGGGGAAGTTGCGATAAAGCCAATTGGTCTAACAGGAGGAAAAGGCGTAAAAGTTGCTGGAGACCATTTCAATAGCATAGAAGAAGCCGTTGAATACGCCAAAGAAGTCATTGAAAAAGGAATAGGAGGAATGCATCGTGTTTTGATAGAGGAAAAAGTTGTTGGTGAGGAGTTTACATTGCAGGCTTTTTGCGACGGCCAGGCAGTATATCCAATGCCAGCTGTACAGGATCACAAAAGATTACTGCCCGACGATAAAGGACCCAATACTGGAGGAATGGGCTCATATTCCCATAAATCGGGCATACTCCCTTTCATGAGCATCGATGACTACGAAATTGCAACCAACATACTTCAAAAAATCGTTGATGCCCTGAGAAATGAGGGAAGAGAATATAGAGGCGTAATATATGGACAATTCATGCTTACTGCAGATGGACCAAAAGTCATTGAAATAAATGCAAGATTTGGAGATCCAGAAGCCATGAACGTGCTGCCATTGCTGAAAAATAATTTTGTTGAAATGTGCGATGCTATGGCAAATGGTGACTTAACGAATAGCTGCATTGATTTCGAGGCAAAAAGCACAGTCTGCAAGTATGTTGTTCCATCTGGTTATGGAATAAATCCGAAAGAGGGAATAGAAATAGAAGTTGATGAGGATTCAATAAAAAAGGAAAATGCTCTCCTGTTTTATGCTTCCGTAAATGAGAAAGATGGAAAGATATATACAACTCGCTCCCGAAGTCTTGCAATAGTTGGAATAGCAGATGAAATAGAGGATGCTGAAAAAATATGTGAAGCTGGGCTAAAACATGTCAGGGGAGATGTTTTTATAAGGCATGATATTGGTAAAAAAGAGTTGATAGAGAAAAGGATAAAGCATATGAAAATGTTGAGAGGAGAATGATATACATATTTCTTGTGGGGACAGCTGGCTCTGGAAAAACAACGCTTGCCAACACTTTCAATGAATGGTGCCATCGCATGAGTTATGATTCAATAGTGGTTAATCTTGATCCAGGTGTTACAAAACTTCCATATTCTCCTGAAATAGATGTTAGAGAATGGATTTCATTGCAGGAATTGAT
>JAGGXG010000079.1 GCA_021163175.1 Thermoplasmata archaeon | reverse complement strand
GGATCATAGCGGGCTCCAGTTATGGGGATGATTAGAAGAGGGTCATCCGAGTTATGAAGAATAACTGGAGCGATGACCCATAGAAGAGACCCGCTGACCTGGGTTCAAATCCCAGTGCTCCCACTAAATTTCAAATGATAAAATGAAGGAAATAAAAATAAAATTGAGCTGGGAACTCGTGCTTTCAATAATTGCAATACTTGCTGGAATAGTGTATTACATAGCATGGGGAGTCCATTATCATGTGTGGGCTGACCTTGGAATATATTCCGTAACTGCTTTTCTTGTTTCTCTGGGCGTGCTGGGGAGCATGGCGAGCATATTCAAATCAAGCTGATTTTTTTCTCACGCTTATAAAAAGAATGTCTCCCTCAGGAAGCCATGTTATGTACCCATTTTCATATTCTCGAAGTCTCTCATCATTTAATTCAACAGGTATTCCATCTATTGTTTCAATTGATTTTGTTTCTTCAGGCAAAAAAGAGCATATTGAATAAATTAAATATCCATCTTTTTCAACAAAATTCCACGCCTCGTTAACTATTTTTTTCTGCTTTTCTGGAAAATCATTTACGCCATCAACATATTTTGCCTCAGGATTACGGCGAGCCGCCCCAATGCCCGTGCAGGGAGCATCGACAAGCACAACCTCGTATTTTTCTTCGCCCGAATGTGTTTTTATTTTTGCATCATGTCTCAATGCCCTCTTCTTCAAAGTTTTTATTCTTTTTTCATCTATGTCATGAACATATATGGCGGCATTATTTTTTGTTATGGAAGTCATTGCAAGGGTTTTTCCACCATTTCCCGCACAATAATCCAGGATTTTTCTTCCATGCATTGTGGTTATTTTAGCTATAAGCTGACTCGACTCATCCTGAACATGTGCATACCCTTTCTTTACAAGGTTTGAATATCTTGCTTTCGATTCCGCTATTATTGCTGTTTCTATGCTGCCCTCATAAGCTTTTATTCCCTCTTTTTCAAGCATTTCCATCGCTTCTTTTCTATCCACTTTATTCAAATTCACGCACAATGCTGTTTTTGCTTCCTCATTTAAATGAGCCACGAAATCTGCTTTGTCTTTCAAAAATTCGGCAAGAAAATCGGAAAAGGATTGCCTTACTGCCACAAATTTTTCTGAAGGTATGCTATCCTCCGCTTCCTTTTCATTTATCTTAATTTCTCCTGCGGCAATTTTAAGATAATTGGCAGCATTTTTTTCCATTCCGTAATAGCTCATTATATAGTCATACCATCTTTTCCATCTTACAACTGAATGAACAATTTTAGCAACTTCCTCCCTTTCATCAAAATTTAAGCCCGAGTTTGGAAGCACATCGCGCATGCATCTTGCCATATTTCCTTTTCTGAGCCATTTTTTAATTATGGCTATCGCAACCCTTTCCATTTTTATCCTGTCCAGTGAATGGTTCCATTATTCACATTTCTGCCATTTTTAATATTCTTCTCGCTTTCTTTTCTACAGGCAAATCAATCATTTTTCCATTCAATGTTGCCACTCCCAGCCCCTTCTTTCTTGCTTCCTCTATTGCATTAATTATTTTCCTCGCCTCCTCAATCTCCTCAGGAGTTGGTTTGAAACATTCATGTATTATTTCTATCTGGCCTGGATGAATTGCCCCTTTTCCATCGAATCCAAGCTCAACTATCCTTTTTGTTTCCTCTCTTAAGCCTTCGTTATCATCAACATTCGTATACACTGTATCCAAAGCCTGTATTCCTGCTGATTTCGCAGCGAGCAATATGGAAAATCGTGGATACAACAAAGCTTCCCATGTTTTCTTTGCTCCTGTATCGCGTGTATAATCTTCTGCTCCAAATGCTATTGCAACTATCTTATCGCTTGCCATTGCAATTTCTTTTGCATTTGCTACGCCTTTTGCTGTTTCGATTATTGGCATTAAATGAAAATCCGCGCCTGCCTCCGCCATGATTCTTTCCACAACTTCTATATCTTCCCTGCTTTCAACCTTTGGAATGCACAGGCCGTGGGGCATTCCATATGCAATCTGCTTTATATCTTCTCTTGCCATCTCTTTATTTATCCTTACCCATATCTCACTTTTTCCAAAATCGAGATATTTCAATGCATTTTTAACAAGATAGCGTGCATCCAGTTTATAATCCAAAGCAACAGAATCCTCCAAATCCAGTATGATAGCATCACTTTCATATACTGGTATGCTGTTAAGGTAGCGAGGATTGTTACCGGGCAAATATAAGCGAGTTCTCCTCGCCCTATCCCTTCCAGTTTTGCCTCTCCTTGTCTTTTTATCTTCTATATCACTTCCAGTTGCTTTCGCAAGTGCCGCTTCCAGCCTTGCAATAATAACGTAGTCGAGCGCTCCATTTTCCTCTATTTCAACTCTCGCCTTTACATCAAGCTCCTCAAGCCTCTCCTGAACTATCGCCGCTATATGCTCATCGAAAAGGTTTGCTGACTTACCCTTAACAACGATTCCATCTCCCTTCTC
Organism: Thermoplasmata archaeon; assembly: GCA_021163175.1. Lineage (GTDB taxonomy): Archaea > Thermoplasmatota > E2 > UBA202 > JdFR-43 > JAGGXW01. The sequence goes on along the minus strand of JAGGXG010000079.1, from coordinate 5,092 downwards.
AACGCACACCACACAATCTCGAGCATTCTCCGTGCCAGCACAAGCTTTTTCAATTATCATTTTCCCACCTCGCAATCTCAAAATCGATAAAATCACAATGATGAACTATTATCGCCTCTTTACATCTTTTCACAAACTCCCCTTCCTTTGAATGCGCCGCTATAATATTAACAACACGAACATCAAGCCCCACCTCCATGGCGAGGGCGGCGCCGCTGACAGGATGGCGCACGTATTTGCCCAGCCTGCTTTTAACAACTTTTCCATTTTTCTTTTCGTATTCCAGAAGCTTCCCGATGTCATGAAGTATGGCGCCCGCTATCAAAATATCCATGTCAACATCTCCTCTTGCCTTTCCTATTTCATATGCCATTCTCGCCACATTATTGACATGTTTAACATAGCTATATGCGTTTTCTATGAGTAAGGTAAATGGAATTTCATCAAGGCTATCCCAACCCCCTCTTTCCATGGCAATTTCAATGCATTTTTTAACTTTGCTCTTCATTTCCTCATCTTTTATTTCTTTAATTAGGGGAAATATTGCCTCCAGCTCCATGATGGAAAATGCCATCATTTTTATAAATTTATGCCATCTTTTCGAAATTTTTATAAACGAACATCCAATATTGTAACGCTCATAAAATGAATGCTAAAAATTTGAATGAAAATTGAAGATTTTGATTGTTATACCTGCGATAAAGAAAAAGCGAAGCACATATGATTTACTTTTAATGCGACTAACAATGTGGCAATCTCTGACAGCATATCAAATAGCAGCCCTGTGCAAAAACAGCCATGTTGAAATAGTGGATGAGAACTATAAAAAATTAAAATTTGATGATAACTATGACGTTGTTGCAATATCTGCATTCACTGCAACTGCTCCTCGAGCTTATGAAATAGCCGATAAATTCAGAAATCTTGGAACAAAGGTTGTACTCGGTGGATATCATCCAACGGCTTTGCCTGAAGAAGCAAAGCAGCATGCCGATGCCGTTGTCATAGGAAATGCAGAAGGAATATGGAATGAAGTTATGAAAGATGCTTCAAATGGAAAGCTAAAACCATTTTATTTTTCTCCTCCATCTTTTCTTGCATCTCCATTGTTCAATGGAAGAAGGAAAGGCATGATAAAAGGAATAGAGGCGACAAGAGGCTGCCCTTACAGATGCAAATTTTGCTCCATTTCAAATTCTGCAATATGGGAAAAATATATGGAAAAGCCATTGGAGCAGGTTATAGAGGAAATAGAAAAAGCTGGAAAATATTTTGTATTTTACGATTCCTCTCTTACCATAGACATACCATATACAAAATCTCTTTTCAAAGCCATGGCATCGTTGAATAAAAAATTTGCATGCTTCGGAAACATAAATGTGCTGGCAAGAGATGAAGAATTGCTTAGCCTCGCCAGAGAAGCAGGTTGTATTACATGGGCTGTAGGAATGGAGAGCATTTCTGAAGATGCGTTGAGAGAAGCAAAAAAGAAAAATGATACGAGGAAATACAGAAAAGCTGTTGAATTGATTCATGAGCATGGAATGGCTGTGATAACTTCTCTGTTTTTGGTTTTGATAGCGATGATGAAAAAGTTTTTGAAAGAACGCTCGAAACTATTTATGATTTGGACATTGATTCAATAGGAGCCAATATACTGATGCCGTTTCCTGGAACACCTCTCTTTAAAGAATTAAAAGAGCAAAACAGATTTTTACATACGACTGGGAGAAATATGATTTGTATCATGTTGTTCATTTTCCAAAGAGAATGGAGCCAGAGATGCTTTTAGACGGCATAAGATGGATGATTAAGCAATTCTTTTCATATTCAAACATTTTCAAATTTTTTTGAAAAATGTAAATCTCCCAGTGCTGTATCATTTAACAACTTCCCGCTTTATTTATAGAAGAGGGTTCAAATAAACAAAAAGAGTCATATATTGCAATGCATTTAGAATGGGGAGTGGGATATGGGGATTGTTGAAAAAGCTGAAGAAATTGCAGGGATTATCAAAAAAAAGCGATGTATAACCATTGTAGCACATGCAGATGCGGACGGAGTTGCTGGAGCGGCGATAGCAAAACTTTTTCTTGAAGAAAATGGAATTGAACATGAAATAAAATTTACGAATTATATTGAAGAGGAATTGCTGAATGAATTTAGAAGCAACGACATTTTGTTTGTTGACCTTGGAAACAGCAGCATAGATGCAATATTGCATCACGGAATAAATGCAATAATAGTTGACCACCATTTTTCAAAGGATTTTTTTCCAAATTCATTGAATCCATTCCATTATGGAATAGACGGAGGAGAGGAAATTTCAGCATCCGGCTTAATGTATCTTATAACCAAAAAACATGCTGACATTGCCTTAATGGGGGCTGCAGGAGATTTGCAGGATAGAAATGGATTTAGAGGATTGAATAAGGAGATACTGAAAAATTCCAATGTTGTGGAAAGAAATGATATAAGGCTTTATGGGAGAAATCTGCCATTGCCCAGAATGCTTTCTTTTTCCCCATTAATTCCACCTTTCTTTAAAAATTTTGGAATGAGTGTGAGATTTCTAAAAAATGCTGGCATCGATACAAAAAAATCATGGAATGAGCTTGACAGAGAAGAAAAAAAGGCTTTGCTGTCATCGATTGTAAAAATGATGGCAAAACTTGGATACGAAAAGAATGACATTATGCAGATATATGGAAAAGTGTATGAATTGAATGGATATGATTTAAGAGAGATAGCAGCAGGGATAAATTCAATGGTAAAATATGGAAAATATGAAGAAGCCATCCATGCATGTATCAATGGAGATTACAATAAGATGGAAAAGTTCATGATTGCTCACAGAAAAAACATAAAGGATGGAATAAAAATTGCAAGAGAGAATTTGAATGAGAGGAGCAAAATAAAGTATTTCATTGCCGGAAAGAAGATAAAGGATACAATATTGGGAACAATAACAGGAATGCTTCTTGAAGGAGAAAGAATAGAAAAACCTCTTGTTGGTATGGTGGAGAATGGCAATGGAATAAAAATATCGGTGAGAGCACCAAAAAACATGAAAATAAACCTGAGCGTAGCAATAGCGAGAGCTGCCATTGCAGCGGGCGGTAATGGCGGCGGCCACAGAATGGCTGCTGGCGCGATGATTCCGAAGGGAAACGTGGAGGAGTTCCTAAAATTTTTTGAAGCCGAGATAGCTAATCAATCGCCAAGCCTGTAGATTTTCAGGAGCTTTACTCTGAATGTAACATCTTTGCCAGCCAACTCATGGAAGGAATACCCTATTTCATTCAAATCATCCTGAATGTAAAGCTGTGGGAAGTTTTTAAATATTCTTGGAAGCGTGATAACTCTGTCAAAATATTCTGTCCTGTTTATTTCCTGTGTTGTTTCATTTTCTCCATATTTCAGCCATACTGTTATTTTATCCTCTGTAACATTCAAAACCTTGCCGGGTATTTCATAATTTCCCCAGTAGATAGTGAAATTTCCTAATGGGGGCGTTGTTGTTATCCATATCTTGCTATCATTATAACCAACGCTGCTTGCATTTTCCCACCATGGAAATACAGTTATGTTATGCAATTCGTTGGGCGTGACTTTAAGCGTGACATTTGTTTCATTGAATGAAACAACTTCTGTTGCGTTTTTCCATAGCCAGTATGGTTCTGTTATTGGCTGGATATACCAGTATTGGGGCATTGTGAAACGTTGCCCGATTTTTGGAATCCATTTTAAATCCACGCTTTCATTCTCGCTGTCTATTGCAATAATTTCAAATTCTGCTTTGAAACCGAATAAAACAGAGGTATTGAATTTTATGCCTTCCACAACTTTCCTTCCAAATGCATCACTTGCATTAAGCTTTATTATTTTTTTCTCTCCTTCCTTCATTCCAAGCAATGCTTTATATAAACCCTTTATTTCCGGAATCTTCATCCTTTTTATTGTTCCAATATCAGAATAGCTCCATCCCTCTGGATATTCTTTTGGAATATCATTTCCCATGTAAACCTTCAATGCTTCTAGAGTATAATTTTTTTCATCGAATGGCGTATCATAGCTCACATTTTCTCCAACAAAGGATGATGCAAAAACGGTGCCATTGTCGAAATAACCAATGTAATACAATTCTGCGAAATCTCCTTTCTGCAAATAAAGAGGCTGACTCTCTTTCCACATATCATATGCATACATTCCTCCAGCAACACCCACTATTATCAGCAGAGCTATTATTCCTTTAACCAATTCATTCATTTTACCACCTTTTTCATAAATTCTTCAACCCTATTAAATGCTTCCTCCATCATGTCAAGAGGAGGCAAAATAACAGCTCTGAAATGGTTTTTCCCATATATTGGACAAAATCCAGAGCCATGGACAAACAGGACGTGAGCATTTTTAAGGACATCGAGCACAAATTCCTTGTCATCTTTCCAATTGTCAGCTTCTATTTTCGGAAATATGTAAAATGCACCATCTGGCTTGGTTGTTGAAAGTCCTTCTATCTCATTTATCCTTTTGTATGCATAATCCCTCCTTTTCTTTAACCTCTCGACCATTTCCTGTATGTGGCACTGGCTGCCCTGCAGGGCGGCTATCATGGCGCGCTGCGCCACCGAATTGGCGCAAAGTCTCGCCCTCGCTATCCTGAAAAATGCATCCTTTACATTGTCTAACTCGCCATTTGGGTTGTTGAACATTGCGTAGCCAACACGCCATCCTGGAACAAGATAAACTTTTGAAAATCCATTGAAAGTTATTATTGGAGTATCTTTGGCGAGAGAGGCTGTTGCATATTGTTTTCCTTCGAACACGATATCATCGTAAATTTCATCAGACACTATTATTATGTTGTTTTCCGCTGCAACATCAACCATTTCCCTCACAACTTTTGGTGGATAAAGTGCGCCTGTCGGATTATTTGGATTTATTATCACAATAGCTTTTGTCCTCTCATTTATCTTCTTTCTTATGTCATCAACATCAGGTTGCCAGTTGTTTTCTTCTATTGTTGCATATGGAACTGGCCTGGCTCCATGAAAAGATGTTATTAAATTGTAAGGAGAATAAGTTGGGC
>JAGGXG010000067.1 GCA_021163175.1 Thermoplasmata archaeon | reverse complement strand
CCTCATTATAATAAGCCTTTTCATAAACATCATATGAATAGTTTGTATCCGAAATGTATACATCGCCATCCCATTCCTTAACATATGAAATGCAGGAGCAATTTATTGAAATAAGCTCAACATAAGGCTCAAAATGGCTATTGTTGTAAACCAAGGGGACATTCCACACGCGGTAAAGCATTGTGTATTGCCCTTTTACATCATATTTATAACTTTCATGTAAGTGGCCATGTGGATAAAAATCAGCTTTATATTCCTTTACAATTAAATTACCTCCATATTCAAAATAATTTGTTGATTCAACGGCGATGGCAGCGATAACCATGGAAATAACAATCAGGATAGAAAGCTGCGTTACCTCTTTCAAACCTCCCACCTTAATTCTGGCTTCTCTTCCTCAAATTCAAGATATTCAAGCTTTTTGAAGCCAAACATGGAAGCAATCATGCTCGATGGAATGACATCTGTCATGGTGTTATATTGCTGGACTATATTGTTGTATGTATAGCGGTGTCTCGCTATCTCATCCTCTATGCCTGTAACGGCATCCATGAGCTTTGTTACTGTGGAAGAAGTCTTAAGTTCTGGATAATTCTCAACCGCAACCTTTATTTCTCCAAGAAGGCGGCGGGCGGCTGCATCAATTTTTCTTATCTCTGCAACACCTCCCTTCATAACCTGGCTTCGCATTTTTGTTATGTTCTCAAGCGTCGCCTTTTCAAATTTTGCATAGCTCTTAACGCTGTCAACAAGCTCAGTCAGCATGTCAAGTCTTTTTTCTAAAGCAACTTTTATCTGGCTTAGTGTGGCGTCGGCAGCATTTTTAAGGCGTTTGAATTTATTGTATATTGCAACCATGTAGAGGAAGAATATTATTACCGCTATAACGATGATAGCTGCAATTATGGCTACGAGGTTCATGAGAATGATGTAATGCTATTTTAAAAATGTTGTGGAATTATGCAGGGGGTGGGATTCGAACCCACGAAGGCCTTCGCCACAAGGCCCTGAACCTTGCGCCTTTGGCCTGGCTCGGCAACCCCTGCACATCGCAATAATTAAATCTTGTTATATATTTATTTTCATGATTGTCGAAGTGGAGATAGAGAAGCCGGATGATGTGAATTTTATTCTGGGGCAATCCCATTTTATTAAGAGCATCGAGGATTTATATGAAGCGATAGCAACAAGTGTGCCCAACTGCAAATTCGGAATAGCATTCTGCGAGGCTTCTGGACCATGCCTCATAAGATACGAGGGAAACGATGATGAAATGATAAAGCTTGCTGTAAAAAATGCAGAGAAAATCGCAGCAGGCCATTGCTTCGTGGTATTCCTCAAAGGATGCTATCCAATAAATGTGCTCAACGACATCAAAAAAGTGCAGGAAGTTTGCACAATATTTGCAGCAACAGCAAATCCAGCAAAAGTTATTTTGTATGAAACCAGCATTGGAAGCGAGGCAGCAAGAGCGATAATTGGCATAGCAGATGGCTATAAAAGCAAGGGTATTGAGAAAGAAGAGCATATTAAGGAAAGAAAAGAATTTTTACGAAAGATAGGCTACAAAAGATAAATATTAAAAATTCATTCTGATTGTGGGCTATGGCCCGGGTGGTGTAGCGGTAACATAAGGGACTGTGGAGAGGAGCTGCCTTTCAACCCAGCAGCCCTTTGCAGAAATCCCTTGTCCCGAGTTCGAATCTCGGCCCGGGCCCTTGTTTTATTTATACTGGCTTTCCATTACAAATGTGGATTTGATAGATTCAATCAGAAAAAATCCAAGATTTGCAATATTCATTGTTTTGTTAATAACCTTATTTTTCTCTCTTTCGATATTATTTAATGGAATAAAATATGAATTCAACGAGGAAAGTTTTTTGCCAGATAATGAAGTTGTTAGAGCGAATAAGGAAGTTCTTACCGAATACGAAGATCATTATTATGTTATCGTGCTTGCAAAAAGCAGGGATGGAAATATTCTGAATAAGGAAGACATGCTCGAAATACTTGAAATTGAAAAGAAAGTCAATGATAGCTTGAATGCAAAATCTTTCAGTTTTGCTGATTTCATTTCAAGCATATTCCTGATAAATGAAAATAAGGAAATAAATTACGAAAACAAGATAGAAATTATGGAAAGAAAGAGCAACGAGGAGATACTCCAGCTTCTTCATTTCCTTTCAAAAATAATTCCTTCCAGCTATGTCTCAATTTTTCTTTCTAATGATTTCGATGGAGAGAAAGCAAATGCCACCATAATACAATTCTCACTGAATGGCTCCCTTATATTCAATGAAAAAGAAGCTTTGAGAGAGGAAAGAGAAATAGAAAGAATTGCAACAGAAGAAAAAACAAAACATATAGATATGACTGTTCTGGGAGGAAAAATCATCGAAGAGGATATAATGAAAGCAAATAAGCAATCACTCATCATTTTACTTCCTTTGTCTCTCCTTCTCGTAATAATCATATTGTTGTTTACTTTTAAAAATCTGTGGGAAGTTGTTTTGAGTTTAATCATCCTGTTCCTTTCAATTTTGTGGGTTTATGGCTTTGCTTCCTTAATGCATTTTTCTCTAAATCCAATATCTGCATCCATCCCTGTATTGCTTGTCGGAATAGGAATAGATTATTCCATACACATGATTTTGAGAATAAAAGAAGGAGAAAATGAGAAGGTTGTTTTCTCCGCTCTGCTACTTTCCACCATAACAACTGCAATCGGCTTTTTGTCCAACGTTGTTTCATCCATTTCACTGCTGCAGCAATTTGGTATTCTTGCATCTTTCGGAATATTCTCATGCTTTTCAATAACAATTCTTTTGGTTCCAGCCATCGATGAACTGAAAAAATTTGAAAAAGCTCGAAAAGCAAAATTTTTGAATATGGCGGCAATAATAAAAAAGGCGAAGAGCCATAGAATTGCTCTCATCTCTGCAGTGTTTTTGGTTACAGCCTTTCTTTTCATCTCCTCATTGAATTTAACCTATGAGTATGATATAAAAGATTTTCTCCCCAAAAATTTGAAAATTTCCAGAGAGGCAAGATATCTCATTTCCAATTTCAATTTTTCTACAGGAGAAATTGATGTTTTGATTAAGGGAAATGTCACATCTGCCCATCTATTGCATGAGATAAAAAGCAGCGTGGATAATATTTCTGATGACCATATTGTAAAAATAGAAAGCATACTCTCCGTGATGCATGATTATGCAACCAACGATTCAATATTCGATTTAAATTATAATGAAAGCTTTTCAGAAATGTATCACAAAGTTATGGAAAATGATTTGCCAGAGAAAAATGCCACATATGAAGAAATAAAGGAATTGTATGACTGGATTTACAAACATGGAGGAAAACATGTATTGCATAAAAATGCAAATTATGATGGCACACTCATAAGGATACATGTTAGTGCAAAAGGTGAAAGGAAGGAAGTTGAGAAACTTTATGAAAAAGTCAAGAAAGGCATTAGAATAGATGAGAAGCATATCATAACTGGGTCGACAGTAACAGCTTATGTTGTAATGAATGCCTTTCAGGAAAGCCAGATTGAATCAATTATGCTTGCATTAATTCTTTCTTTTGTTGTCATGAGCATTATATTCATTAAAAAATATGGCTCCGTTATCCTGGCAATTTTCGCCCTAATTCCTGTTATTCTTGCCACAATATGGATACTTGGAACAATTTCTATTCTTGGCATCTCCCTTACAGTAACAACAATAACGGTTGCGTCCATAGGAATAGGACTTGGAATAGATTATTCAATACATGTCACAAATGAATTTGCCGTCCATAAAGATATAGAGAGAGTTGCGAAAAATACCGGGCATGCTCTGATGGCTTCTGCCATAACAACGATATTCGCCTTCGCCCTGCTTTCATTTTCGCTGCTTCCTCCAATAAAAACATTTGGTTTGCTCATATCTCTCGCAATCTTCTATGCATTTCTTGCAAGCATGTTTGTGCTTCCATTGTTGCTTGATATGATTAAAAAATGATTTATTTCCACCCTTCCACTATTTTTCCTCCTCTGGCGGCGTATATGGAAGCGAGCGTTAAAATTGAGCCAATGCAAGCAAAAGCAAGCATGAAAAGGGCGAGAACAATGAATTGGGTTATCATTTCATATTCCATCAAAAATATTGGGATGCCTCCGCCGACGAGGGCTATGGTAGCTTCAGCCAGCGATGGGCTTTTTTTCGCCAGCGCTATTTTTATCGCCGCCAGCCCGCTTTTCTCCTTTATTTCTTCCATCACTCTCTCCGTTATATGAACGGCAAAATCTATGCCGACGCCTATCGCAATGGATGAAACTGTTATGGTGGCGACGTTCAGCGGAATGTTAAGGAGAACGAGCAGAGCAGGCTCCCACACTAAGAGCAATATTATGGGAAGCATGGTGAGGGAAGCATATCTAAAAGATCTGAAAACTATCAGGAGGGAAAGATAGACAAGCAGGAGAGAGATGAAAGTGAAGCGGAATTGCTGGTCCATGAGCATTTCATTTAGCTCAGCCGTTATGGCAGCAAGCCCTGTGAGCTGCTTTATTTTTCCATATCCTTTTATCTCGTTATTGTAATGGCTTATTATCTCATCAACGCTGTAAACCGCTCTTCTTGTATCCTTTACAGACATTATTGGCATATCAACATATATCAACGTTTTTCTATAATTCTTCCTGTCGAGAAGCATTGTTTTATATTTCTCCGGTAGCTTATCCACTATATCCTCAACTTCCTCTCTTGTATCTGGAATTCTGCCAAAATTAATTTTTTTGATTACATCAACTATTGAATAAGCACTAACATTCTCAACGCCAACATTCATTATTCTTTCCATCTCATCGAGTTTTCGTAATAGATTGGGTTCGAATATGCCACCATTTTTGCCAGAGTCAACGAGAATAACGCCTGATTGCCCACCATGAAATTTTTCTGAATATTCATGCATTAAAACATTGCTTTCCATCTTCAAAGGCATCATTTCCCATACGGAAGAGCGGGTTGAAACCTTTGGAATGGAAGCAATTGAAACAAGGGAAAGCATCAAAAGCACAATCAGGATTTGCTTCCTGTATTTTGTTAAATTTGCAAGCTTACGCCATTCCATGCTTCTTTTCTTTCCAGTTTTTATAACAAGCAGCATGGTTGGAACAAGAATCATGGTTGTTATGAAGGAATATAAAACGCCAATAAGGAAAGCCAGACCCATATTGTATATGGGGGGCATATTTGAGCTTAATAAGGAAGCGAAGCCAACAATCGTTGTTATGGCGGATAAAAAAACAGCTTTTCCTGTAGTGTTTATCGTTCTTTTTATTGCTTCCATGGGCTTTTCCATTCTTTCCATGAAATAGTTTACCATATGCAATGAATATGCTACGCCGAGGGCGGCAAGTAAAGGCAATACAGCTATAACTGTTGGAGAAAATGCAGTTTTCATTAAACCCAGTGTTCCGAAGGTTAAACCAATGGCATACAGAACAGGCATTATTACAATGAACACAACTTTTGCATCCTTATGAAATGCAAAAAGAGCCAATATTATGAGAAGTAAGGAAAGCAAAGTCACACCATATATTTTATTCATAATCCATCTCACCGTTTCAGTATACATTGTCATTATTCCCGTAGGAGTTGCTTTGAATTGCTTTGCAGATTGAGTGATCGGATACACCTTATCATCCAAGAGTCGCTCGGTGTTTATGCTTTTGTTGGTTGTGACTATTATAACCGCATCCCTTCCATCGTGGGTTATCAAATTATATTTTATTTCATCCGGAATGTAACCGAGTAAAAAATTTGCATATATCTGGTTATCCGGTATTTTGTCCTCTCCGCATGGCATGTTTGCGTTTGTTTCTCTCACCAAAGAAGCTATACTTGCAGTATATGCAACATTATCAGCCATTGTGGGAAGCGGATCAAGAGCTTTCTCCATTGCGTCTATTTCTTTAAGCTTTGCCACCTGTGTTAAATTATCTCCCTTCAAATAAATCATCAAAGAATCGATTGGCCACTCCTGACGGATTTCATTTAAAATGACAACGCTTGGCTCATTTCTCGGCATATAGACTTCGATATCAGAAGTTATCTGGACATTCAAAGCATTTATTGAAATTATTGCGGTAACAATAGTAAAGACAATGATTGTAAGCTTTGGCCTTTTAAGTAATAAATCATACTGCATTTACTCCCCAAGCTACTTTAATATTTACAGCCTATTTAAATATACTGAATTTTCTCCCTACAGCAAAGATTAGCGCAGCAATCAGCAGGGCAAGCTCAAATCCAGGTGTATTGCTGCTGCTGGCGCCGCCCCCGCCAACGACTATATTCTTTTCCACGTATGAGGTGGCGCCATAATTGTCGGTTACTGTAAGTTTTACAGTATAATTTCCAGCCTCATGATAAACATGGCTTGGATTTGCAGCCGTCGAAGTCTTGCCGTCGCCGAATTCCCAGAAGTAGGAAACGATTGTTCCATCGTTATCATAGCTATTTGAATGGAATATAACGTTGTCTCCAACTTTTGGATTTGCGGGCTGCCATGTGAAATCCGCAACGGGTGGTTCATTTGTAACATTGCTATAGTTATGAGCTATAAGTTTTATATCCAAAGATTGGCTTCCTCCAATATCCTTTATTTCTCTTATCATTCCTACGCTTCCATCCCAGAATATGAGGGTATTATTGACAGGAATGAATTCTTCAAATGGATTATATCCAGATTTTATTACATATGTGCTGCTTCCCTGCTTTCCTATGCATTCAAAAGAAAAGCTCACTGGATTTTGTGTTGACATGCCTCCATAGCTTATTGTCACGGTTGAATTCGCCGTCCATTTTTCTCCTTCTTCAACTGGAAAATTCATGAAATCTAATGGAGGAGAGTATTCCATGCTCACGCTTAATGCGCCGCTTGGCATATTTGGAAGAGATATGTCCGTTGTTATGTTGACTGTTAAATCATTCTTTGCAACTTTTAAGCCATCTATGCTAAAATAAATGTATCCTCCGCCATCCAGATTAAAGCTCCCACTATAGCTAACTGGATTTCCTCCAAGATTTCCTTCAATTAGTATTGTTCCAGAAGATGATGAAGTTAGCCTCGTTTTATAACATGCTATTTCCTCTCCATTTATGTTTATGCTTTCTATCCCTTCCACCTTCAATTTTAATGATAAGTCGTGAGTTTGTATGCTAACATGAACACTCATGTTTTCATACTTCGTTTCTTCATCAACACTGTAGCTACCTCTATATTCCCAGTAATCGCCTATGCCCCAATTTGGCTTTTGCAATGAAGCACTAGCAGCAGATGCAAACAATGCTATTGCCAATATTAACGAAACATACCTCAATTTCATAAGCCATTATTGTTGTTTCAATATAAATCTTTTTGGCTCATTCATGAAACAAATTTATTTATCATTTTGCTATTTACATTATGCGAAAGCTTGTTACCATTGGCTTGGTTTTTCTTTTCATTCTGCCTGCAGCTGGCTTGCTGAATTACAATGGCGAGGAAAAACATCTGATATATGATGGGGAGAAAAGCATTTACATAAAAGCCGGGCAAGATTTTTGCATACACTTTAACTCAAGCGATGGCTTGAGCTTTGATGAACAAAATTTTAATCTAATCATAGAAGAAAAAAAGGCTGTTGCAAGATCACCATCATGGATTCGTTTAAGGCTTGCGAGGCAATTCGAATTGATTGAAAATGCCAGTGATTATGCAACCCTTATACTAAACTCGCCCTCTCGCTATGTCGATGAAATTGCTTTCAGCATTGCAACATCTCCAGTAAATGCCATGCCTTCTCCATCGCTACTATATGACAACGCCCGCTACATATACAAAAATGCCGAATATCTTAGCTATGCACGCCTGATAGAACTTGAAAATGGCTCGACAACAATAGAATACACAACACTGGAGAATGGAAAGGAAAAGCATATTGTTTGTCCTCCCTCAATATATTACTGGTATGTTGTTCATCCCCGCATTACTTTCGAAGATGCTGAATATGTTTATGGAAAATTCTGGAGGGAATATCTCTTTTACCATAACGACATTGGCTATCCATTGCTCATGGAAAAGTTGCAGGGAATAAAATATCTTTGGGATAACGCCACCTATTATCCTCCAGCCCACAGAACATGGAAATGGAGTATGGAAAATCATCCTACGGCGATAGAAACACTAAACTACTGGGTTGGAAAAACGGTGAATCAACTCGCCGCTGGAGACCGCCCAGGACAACCAAATGTTATAGCTCATGAGCACAACGGATTTTGCGGCGAATTGCAGCAGATTAGTGTAGCTGCTCAGAGAGCTGCTTTGATCCCGAGTGTTGGAATATGCGATTTGGGCGAAGATCATGTATGGCGTGAATTCTGGTGCAATGGCTGGCATCAATGCGACAACTGGTGGGCAGACGGCGGCGGCTGCGTCGCAAATTATAGTGAGTATCGTTATAGATGGGGCAAGATTATTTCCGCCCTGTTTGCATGGCAGGGAGACAGCAGCATATATGATGTTACACCTAAGTATATAAAGGTGGGGGATAGAGGCATTGTTGAAGTGAGTGTTGTTGATTCTTTTGGCAATCCTGTTGATGGAGCTCGTGTCATCGTATTTGGAAGCTGGAAAGCAAACGATTTTAAAAACAGGCTATGGGGAAAGACTGTTGGGCGGGTATGGCAGATGATGCCCGATAGAATAAAGGAAAGATGGGAAGACAAATATGAGAAAGCATGGAAGTTTTACAGGGAGCGTGTTCCGGGCTTGGTTCCATGGGTGTGGCCAAGCATATGGAATTATACAGATATAGATGGAAAATGCAAATTCAATCTTGGACTGGGACATTCCTATCTATTTTTGATAAACAAGGATGATGTTTTTTATTACGGGCCATTTACCATAGGAAGAAGCAACTCCCTGCATTATTATGTTACAATGTTTCCAAATGCAAGGCGTTTGCGTGTTCATTTCATTTTGCCGGATGTTCATGAAAAAATGAAAGAGCCACATATTACAGTAGGAAACGGAGACTATGAGTTCAGCATTTCATTTGCAGCTAAAGCATATCTGCTTCAACGCAATCCATGGGATTGGAAGGAGGGGTTGAAAGAAAGCAAAGGAAAAATAAAATTCTTCGTTGTTGATGAGGAAAACTTCAAGAAATATAAAGAAGGGTTGCCATTCAATGCAATAACCTATTCATATTCTAGCAATGAAAGCATTAAATTCAATGCAACAAACTGCTATATTGTTTTCAGAAATGATGCAAAAAGAAATGACATTCTTTTGCATTTAAAGTTAAAGATAAAGGGAAAAGGCAACTTTATACACATATATGAGCCAGATTTTGGAATCGTGAACAAAGGAATTGTGAGCATAGATGGAATATCAACAGGAGATGGCATGGTTAAAATAGATGACAGAGAATGGAATGTTAATGGAAACTTCACAATAAAATGGAATGCAAGCATTGGAAGGCATGTTATAAAAGTAAGGCAGGGAAATTTTGAAAAAGAATATGAAGTGTATTGCTATGATATCACGCCACCAGAAATAAAAATTTATTCTCCTGAAAATGGGAGTGCCATGGAAAAATTGCATTTAATGGGGGAAATAAATGATAATGGCAAAATAAAGGAAGCAAAGGTTTTTGTTGGGGGAAAGGAAATAAGCCTGCAAAACAAATTTGATTTGAATTTAACCCTTTCTCCAGGCGATTATATTCTCCGCATAGTTGCTATCGATGCATCCAACAATTCTGCAAGCAAAAGCGCATCTTTTGCAATACTTGGCAATGATGAAAAGCCAATCATAGGAAAAGTTTACCACACGCCAGTGAATCCAGCAAATGAAAGCGATGTTTTTGTATATGCATTCGTTAACAAAACATTTTACAATATAAGCCATGTAGCCATAATAATAAATGGAGAAGAAAAGAAAATGTACGAATATGCTTCTCACCCAAGCCAGCCCCGCCACAACGAGGATGAGTTGAAAAATATGAGCAACTCCCCACGCTATGGAATAGAACTGGCTCAGATGGAAAAAGGAACATATAAATTCAAAATAAAAGCAATTGATACAGCTGGAAACGAGGTAATTTCAAAAGAATATGAAATGACTGTGAGCTAAACGAAATTACACTCTTGAAACAATAAAATCT
>JAGGXG010000131.1 GCA_021163175.1 Thermoplasmata archaeon | reverse complement strand
ATTCCATTGCAAGGTAAGCTGCTCCTTTAGCCACCATATAGTCATCCTTTATTGTTTTTATTTTTGGCTTAAATTGATAAGGAAGAAAATCATATATTCTGAAAAGTTTTTTCTCATTCAACCTTCCTCCGATTCTACCTCCTATTGCTACGATAGAAGGATCAAAAAGTAAGATTGCGTTAGCAATAGATTTACAAAAAACATCAAAATTCTCATCATACGGAAATTCATTCTTTTCAAACAATTCTTTTGCCTCCATGCCGTATCTCTTTTTTATACTCCATCCAGAAAAATAGCATTCCAGATGCCCCTTTCCACCACATACACACGGCTCATTCCCGCCGATAACAATATGTCCTAACTCGCCAGCTACTCCATTGCCATGATATATTTTTTCCTCGTTTATGATTCCCATTCCTATGCCTGTTCCTATTGTGATGCCAATCAAATTTTTCTCATTAAAAATTTTGCTTGCTGCATATGCAAAGCAGTTTGCATCATTTTCCATTATATATGGAATATCCAGCCTTAAATCAAATTCTTTGAATGGCAGATTGGGAGCATGCAATATTTTTCCTTCTCTCAACCATGCTGCAATGGCAATTCCAATTGCTTTAGCTCTGCTTTCCTCAATTTCATTTTTCAAAATTTCCATATTTGTGGGAAATGTTTTGTGAGCAGTAAATCTTTTTCCATCAAATAGCAGCATGTCTGTAAAACTTCCACCAATGTCAATACCAAGTATCATATAGCTAAACCATTTTTATTTTTTTAACTTAACTTCAATTTCCAAGAAATCATATGCTGCATAGCTATTTGGAAAAATTTCCCTTGCTTCTTCTTCCAGCAATCTCGCATTTTTATAACGAGGGCTGATATGCGTTAGGAAAAGCTTTTCCACTTTTGCTTCTTTAGCTACCATTGCAGCTTGTTTTGCAGTAGAATGTCCATACTCCTTTGCTTTATCTTCCATGCTTGAATCGAAGGTTGCATCATGAATCAAAACATCGCTTCTGGTGGCAAGCTTTATTATACTCTCGCACGGCATAGTATCGCCCGTTATTGTGATTTTTCTTCCTGGACGTGGCTCTCCAAGAACCATATCTGGTGTGATGACCTTTCCATTTATCTCTACCGCAAAGCCATTCTGCAATTTTCTAAACAAAGGTCCCTCTGGAATACCAAGCTCCAGAGCCTTTTGCTTATTGAATCTACCAGGCCTTTCATTTTCTTCCAGAGCATATGCTAAAGCTGGAACATTATGGCATGCTTCTGCAGCCTTTATTTTATATCCTTCAAATTTTATTTCATCTCCGGGTTTAAGCTCATGGGCGTATATTGGATAAGATGGTTTGAAGTAGCCGAGCCTCGTTATGATTTCAACAATGCTTTTCATTCCTCTCGGCCCATATATATGCAAAGGTTGCTGTCTATCATTCAGCTGCAAAGTTTGAATAAAGCCAGGCAAGCCGAGGAAATGGTCTCCATGGAAATGGGTTATGAAAATTTTGCTTATCTGCATATGGCTTAGCTTCGAACGCTGAAACTGTCGTTGCGTGCCCTCACCACAATCAAATAGAATAACTTCCCCACCTCTTTTTATGGCTACCGCAGAAACATTCCTCTGAACAGTAGGCCATGAGCCGCCAGTCCCAAGGAAATGGATGTACAATTGCATGATTTAAAAGCATGCCTTTATTAAAACCTAACCGAATTCATTCAAAGCTTTTACAACTTCCGCCACATGCGTCAGGGCGGGGCCGCCGCTCATCAGGATGGCGACAGTGGCGGTCTCCAGAATCTTTTCTTTTGTTGCCCCTGCTTTAAGAGCGCTCTCCACATGCAGTCCAATGCAGTATTTGCATCGGGCCGTTATGGCTGTAGCCAGAGCAATTAACTCCTTTGTTTTTGTATCCAGATGCTGCTCCTTCATTGTTGCTTCCATGAATTTTTTGAAATAACGAAACCACTTCTGGATTATTTTTTGAAAGAACTTTCATTGCTTCATAAAAATCCTGTATCGCATCTTTCATTTCTCCCATGATAATAAACATACATTAAGATGTGCTTAAAAATGCACACCTGTTCTCTCATTCCTTATTGTGATTTCATTTCCTATGACAACGTCTATCCTTTCAAAATATTTCCCGAATTTTATTTTCCTTTCCTCACTCAAATTCCCTGCTCTAACTTCTATAAAATAATTCCCAGCAAGATTCGTTATATTGGAAAATGTTCTGCTTTCATTTGAAGCGAGGACAAAACTTGAGTTAAGGAATTCCCTTCCATCAATTGCCGTTAAAACAATGCTAACGTTGATGCTTTCATTTCCTTTATTTACTACATATATTTCCATCGGCTCATAACTCATCCACCATTTTATGAAAAATGCAATTAAAACGATGGAAAAGAAAAGAAGAATAATCTTTTGCCATAGCCTCATTTCATCACCTTTTCCGCAAATTCAACAAGGCTATATACAACATGACTGCCGTCTTCATTTTCATGCCTGTCGAGATAGTAAGCTCTTGCTCCAGCATTTCTGGCGGCGATATAATCAAATTCATAATTGTCGCCAACATGAATTAAGCTGCCGCATCCTATCCCAATTTTTTTGCATACTTGTTTGTAAACATCGCTGTCTTTCTTCGTTTTATTGAAATGACTGACTGCGGAAAAAACATGGCTAAAATATTTTTTTAGACCAAGCTCATTCATTTCAAATTCAATGAATTCGATAGCGGCATTAGATATTATTATAAGATTCCTTTCCTTCAGCATTTCAAGAGCTTTTAATGCATCATCATATACTTCAAGTTTATTCCTGCATTTTTTGAATATTTCTTTATAATCCATTTTTAAATTGAATTTATTCAGCCAGTAATTTATATCATACCATTCTATTGCTTCTGGACCAATCTTCAAATATTCTTCCTCGATGTATCTTTTAGCTTCTTCAAAACTCATTCCATTCCTTTTTGCATACTCTCTTGGAATTTCCTCAAGCCATACAGCATCGACAAAATCCATTTTTACAAGTGTTCCATCCAAATCAAATGATATCACATTCATTCTATCACATATATCTTTCCATCATATTCAACGATCCTTACTTTTTCCTTTCCCTTTGCCTTTTTGTCGACGAAATATGTCTTATATGTTTTTGAATCCATTATATAAACGCCTTCCTTATCTTCATGCAAGACAATTGCATCTCTTGTTTTCAAATCCATTATCTTAGCCTTTTTCATTTCATCCCTGTAAATATATTTTTTCTCTCCATTCAATGAAATCAACTCTATTTTCTTCCCTATCCCTTCTATTCTATATACATCGCCACCCAATTTAATGAATGTTCCAACTCCATATTCTGGAAACCTTACAAGATATGTATCTCTATATACTTCAACACCATCCTTCATTCCGACGAGGGAAGAAGAGCTTTTATATTCCGCCTTGTAAAAATTTTTCAGCTCTCTTGCAATTGAATGAGCAACTTTTTTACTCCCTATATAATAATTCAAGCCTTCTTCCACTCTTTCCTTCTTCATTATAAATGAATTTCCTTCTTCAACTCTCTTTGTGATAACTTCCTCCATCTCCTTTTCAAGTTTCTTGCTTAAATCCTTCTTTCTTATTTGCAATATCGCTTCAAAATATCCACCTTTCTTAAGGGAACATTTCTCGCATAACCTTTTTTTAAATCTTATTTCAAATTTTCTCTCTTCTATAATCTTCCTTCCTTCAAAATAGCCAGTGCATCTTGCAATTCTGTTTTCAAAATCTATTTCAAGCTTGCAATCTATTTCATGGCGTATATTTTTGCGGAAGTATTCTTCAATTATGTTTTCCAGCCTTTCATGCTTCCATTCCCCATCTATGCTGTAAGCTCCACAATTCCTGCATACCTTTATGAGTACTTGAGAAGGAATATCAAAGAATCTTTTTTTCTTTAGATAACAGTCTATGCATAGCCCATTGTATAGCTTCTCCGTTTCTTTTCCGCATTCAACGCACATCATTTTTTGCTAATAAATGCACGCCTATTTAAACATAAGCATCACATTTTCCCAATTTTCTTCAGAAATTCGTGAGCTTTTCTTAAAACTTTTTTATCTCCATCATATGTTATTCTTTCTATTGCCTCCTCGAATGGCAGCCATGCATAATCTGTATGCTCAAAAGATAGCTTAACATCTTTTGTATTGCTTTCCGCAAGCAAATAAACAACTACCTTGAATATCGTGTTTCCCTCTTTCCTGTAAAAATAGCTTATTTTCTCTTTAAAGCCTTCTATTATCTTCAAATTCTCTCTTTTCAAACCAGCCTCCTCCTCCGCTTCCCTAAAAAAAGTCTCCTCCATGCTTTCGCCCTCCTCAATATTTCCCTTAACGAATCCCCAGTGCCCCCATCCATATTTGAGCAGTAAATATTCCCGCCCGCAGAATATGACGGCGCCGCAACTTTTTTCCACCGGCATTTATTCACCCGCCATCCTCGCAAGCTCTTCAACAGCTTTTTTATATTCCTCTCCTCGTTCCTTCAAAATTTTTTTAACATGCTTAGCTAATGCTTTTCCAAATTCTTTCTCCATTTTTGAATATTTCCATTCCTCTATCCTTGCATTTGTGGCTAGGAGGAAAGCATACAATAAAGCTTTCTCTTTTACATCCATTTTTCTTCCCTTGGCTGCTTTCATTATCCCATCAACTCCTTCAGTAATATACGCTCTCGCCATTTCATCTATGAATTTCGTAAGTTTTCCTCCTTCAACACTTGGCAACTCAGAAAGTAATGCTTTCTTTTTTGCCTCCTTCCATTTCCTTTTCAACTCATTTGTATCTATTCCATATTTCTCAAGCAATTTTGCTGAAGATGCTTGCTCCAGAATTATTGCATTTTTCTCCTTTTCGAGAATTTCTCTAACAAAATCTTTCTCCCATTCTTTGGGTTTCAATAAGGAAATCATTTCATCAACATCGTTTCCATAACATTTTCCACCAACTATGAAAACCTTTTTCTTTTCAATGCCCCACATCACCATATCCTTGTAATTCTGTATGTATTTTCTATCGGTCTGACGACCTTTGACATAAAAAGAAGGATCTGGTTTTTGCTTTAGCTCATCTTCAATTATGCATTCCTCACAATTTTTCTGGCATTTTATCACTTCTGCAAAAACATCTATGCTTGCTTTTTTCCAGAAATCTGGATAGTAAAAATACTGGCTCATTTCCGCCAGGCTATTTCCGTCGCCGCACACTTTTATTTCGTTTCCATTCCATTTTATGGATATGTATTCTTTTTCCCTGCATTCAAATTTTTCTTTCAAAAATTCAATGAATTCTTTCGGCATTTCATCCGCGCATATTATTTTATCTGGCATTGAAAACAAATTCACCTTTTTCTTTTTCGCAAAATTTGTGTAGCCGAGCAAACGTAAATTTGGCTTATCCCAGTTTTGAATGGCTATCAAATATTCATCTTTTGCTTTCCCTCTTTTGGCATATAACACGCTTTCATTGCCAATTTTTTTATAAGCAAGATATGGAATTTTTTTCTCATTTGCCATCAATATGGTTAAAGCAAGGGCGGCGAGCAAATCCTTTCCCTTAGCAACTTTTTGAAGAAATGAGCCATCATCAAATTTATCTATGGTTTTCTTCATTTTTTCAAAAGGATTCTTTTTGCTCCTGCATTCCGGTAAAATCATATATGGATTCTTCTTCAGCTTTTTTGCCATATCAATGATTTTCTTTTCATGCTGTTTCGTTGCTATCCTTATCTTGTATTGCATAAAAATAATGGCTGCATTTTATATCATTCTTTTGCCAAAATTATTTATGTTGCCATTTGATTAAACATATGGCAAGGGAGATTGGAAAAATTATTGTGCCTGTTGATGGCTCTGAAGAAGCAAAAAAGGCGGCGAAGAAAGCAATATACATTGCAAAGTATCTGAAGCAAAGCATAACAGCTTTATACGTTATAGATGCATCTCTCACAATAAACTATGGAATTGGAAGCGATATGCTTTCTCCTGATTTTTCAATGCTGCTGAGAAAGGAAGCAGAGATTGTTTTAAATGAGGTTGCAAAAATGGGTAAAAGGAACGGAGTTAGAGTCATTAAAAAAATTGTTGAAGGAATTCCATCTGAGGAAATAATAAAGTTTGCAAACAAGAATGATTTGATTGTTATGGGAAGCAGGGGAAGAAGTGCAATTGAGAGAATACTTATAGGAAGCGTATCTGAAAAGGTTTTGCATCATGCCCCATGCTCTGTAATGATTGTAAGGTAGCAAAAAATTTTTGATGGCAGCAAATATAATACCATGAAAAAAGCATTAACGATAGCAGGCATCGATAGCGGCGGCGGCGCAGGCGTGCTGGCAGACATAAAAACTTTTGCATCATTTGGCGTATATGGCATGGCTGCCATTACTGCTGTAACAGCTCAGAATACCATGGAAATCAAAGGCATTCATTCCCTGCCTCCCAGCATGGTTGAGAAGCAAATAAGGGCTGCTATTGATGACATTGGTGTGGATGCTGCAAAAACAGGAATGTTGTTCGATGCTTCCATAGTAAGAAGTGTTGCGAAGGCTTTGCGTGGCTATGGCATTTCCCTCGTCGTGGATCCTGTGATGGTTTCAAAAAGTGGGGCAACGTTGCTTAAAGAAAACGCCATCGAGGCTTTAAAAAAATATATTTTTGACATGGCTACGATAATAACGCCAAATAAAGATGAGGCTGAAACTCTTGCAGGATTTGAAATAAATGGCATGGAAGATGCAATCAAAGCTGCTGAAATGATTGCCAAGGAAGGCATAGAATATGTTTTGATAAAAGGAGGGCATTTAAAAGGGAAGAGAGCCACAGACATACTCTATCATAATGGAAAGGTAAAGAAGTATTCGAAAGCATGGCAGCAGGGCTGCACCCACGGCGTGGGCTGCAGTTTTTCTGCTGCCATAACGGCGAATTTAGCAAAGGGAAAAAGTGTTGAGGATGCAATAAAAATAGCAGAAGAATACATAACGATTGCTATAAAACATGGAGCAAAAATTGGAAAGGGACATTGCCCCGTGAATCATGTTGCATATATGCGCATCCCATACGAAAAATGGAATGTTTATTCAATGTTAAAAAAAGCGGTTGATGAAATTGTAAAATGCAGGGATTTCATGAATTTCATTCCAGAAGTTGGAACGAATTTTGCGTATTCGCTGCCAAAAGAATATGTTGATGGAATTGCTGCCATAGCTGCTGTAGATGGAAGAATTGTTAAAGGAAAAAATGTTATTTTGAAAGGAGAGATAGATTTTGGCGCATCAAAGCATCTTGCAAAAGCGTTGATGAAAGCAATGGAATATGACGAAGATATAAGGGCGGTGATGAATATAAAATATGATGAGAAGATTATAAGGGCTGCTGAAAAGCGTTTTACGGTAGCGTATTACGATCGGAGAGAAGAGCCAGAAAGAATAAAAAGGAAAGAAGGAGCAACTATTCCATGGGGGATGGAAAATGCTATAAAAAAAGCTGGAAAAATGCCAGATTTGATATATCATAAAGGAGACATTGGAAAAGAAGCGATGATTTTAATATTTGGAAAAAATCCGATGGATGTCTTAAAAAAATTTTATAAGTTGAAGGATTCGTTATAGTGTGTTAAGGTAAATAGAGAAATAGAGAAAAATTTTTTTAACGCCTGCTATTGTCAAACAAATGATAGATGAAATGAAGGAAGGCAAAAAACACTTCTCATTGATAGACCCTGACAAACAAGAGCCAGTAGAAGCGGGAAAAATGGCGGCGATATGCGAGAAATATGGAAGCGATGCGATAATGGTTGGTGGCTCAACAGTAAGAGGCAACAAAATTGTATATGAAACGATAAGGGAAATAAAGAAAAATTCGAACCTGCCAGTAATAATATTTCCAAATTCAGCAGATGTTATAGCGGAGAATGCAGATTACATTCTTTTCATGGATCTGGTTAATTCCCTCGATTTTGAATACAGGAAGGGAGAGCAGTTGAAGGGAGCGAGAATGGTCAAAAAATATGGAATAAAACCAATTGCCACAGCCTACATAGTGATAAGCACAAGCAGAGAGCCAACCACGGTAGAAAAAAAGGTGAATCTTGATAGAATTGGCGAGGAAGATATTGAAAAGCTGATCAACTATATTCTATATGCAGAATGCATTGGTTTCGATGTTATTTATCTTGAAGCAGGCTCAAATGCTGAGAAGCCAGTTCCAGATGAGATGATAAAAGAGGCAAGGAAAAACACAAACCTGCCGATAATGGTCGGCGGCGGCATAAAGAGCGGGAAGGAAGCGAGAAAAAAGATAGAGGCTGGAGCGAATGTTATTGTAACAGGAAGTTTGCTGGAGGAGAATGTTTCACGCCTTAAAGAAATAATAGAGGCAATAAAATCATAATCTCATTCTATATCTCCTTTTTCCAGTCTTTATCAGGATTCCATTTTTCTGCAGGTATTCATCCATCATTTTTATGAAAAGAATCGAATTT
>JAGGXG010000129.1 GCA_021163175.1 Thermoplasmata archaeon | reverse complement strand
GCAAGCCTTGAATATATCTCATATTCTGTTATTTCCTCCTTTTGAAATTTCAGCAAATCCACGATGTAATAAGAAATATTATATAAAAATGCATTAATTTTATGAAATTTCGTTTACTCCTGCATGAGCACGAAAATGCATACAAAAATATGGCAATAGATGAAGCACTGCTAAATTCCGGCGTTCCTACGCTTCGCCTCTACAAATGGAAACCATCTGCCATTTCCATAGGATATTTCCAGAGCATGGAAGAAGAAGTTAATATGGATGCATGCCATCGCAATGGCATCAATGTTATTCGCCGCATTACAGGGGGCGGAGCAGTATATCATGATAGCATTGGAGAAATAACTTATTCGATAGTTCTTCCCGCTTCCATGTTTCCGAGCATACCAGAATCATATAAGGCTATAGGGAGATGCCTTATTAATGGGCTTGAAAGGATTGGTCTTGAAGCAGAGTATGCTGGAATAAATGATATCGTTGTCAATGGCAAAAAAATTTCAGGAAGCGCTCAAACAAGAAGGCATGGAATCATTTTGCAGCACGGAACAATTTTGCTTAAAGTGAATGTTAAAAAAATGTTTTCATTGCTTAAAGTAACGGAGAAAAAAATAATGGATAAGGAAATAAAAAGGGTGGAGGAACGCGTTACCTCAATTGAAAAAGAAATTGGAAAGGTAAATGAAGAGGAGATAAAAGAGGCCATAATAAAAGGATTTCAAATTGGATTGAATGCAGAATTGGAAGAAGGAGAGCTAAATGAAAAAGAAATTAAAGATGCAATGCAACTGGTGAAAAAATATGAAAGTAAAGAATGGAATTTTAAAAGGTGAATTGAAAGTAAAAGGAGGAAAGTTGATAAAATGCACACTTGAATTGGATGAGGGGAAAATAAAAAGAATAAAGATAACAGGTGATTTTTTCATGTATCCGGAGGATGCAATAGAAAAGCTGGAAAAGGCATTGCAAGGCATCCAGTTTGATGAAAAAGAAATAAGCAGAAAAGTAAAAGAAGCGTTGAATGGCGTAGAGCTGATAGGTGCAACAATGGAAGATTTTGTGGATGTTATAATTAATGTGGGATAGAGGATGGCATCATCAATAAATGAAGGAATAAGGTAAAAAATATGTTCACTGCTTTACTGGCTATCATGGAATTACAAGAGCTGTATGAATTACAGATATACATTTAAAATAGTTGATTATTCAGATGAAAGCCATGGCTTTATGGATAGAGATGAATGGAGTAATCTTGACTTACTGAGATTTGAGAGATGAAACTCAGCTGCCTCTTTTAAGAATTTTTAAAAGTTACCTCCATTTTCCTATCGTGAATAACATCCTAATTACAGGCAAACCAGGCGTGGGCAAAACAACATTGATAATAAAATTAATAGAAGAACTTGATTTAAATGCGGGTGGTTTTTATACACAGGAAATGAGATTAGGCGGGAGAAGAGTTGGATTTAAAATTATAACATTGGATGGAAAAGAGAGCATATTGGCACATATTGATATAAAAAGTCCTTACAGGGTTTCAAAATACGGAGTGAATTTGGAAGGGTTGGAAAAAGTGGGTGTAGAATCAATATGGAGAGCTTTGGAGAATAACAAAATAATTGTTATAGATGAAATAGGAAAAATGGAGCTCTTTTCTCCTCGCTTCAAAGAAGCTATAAATTCTGCTTTAAATAGTGATAAAATTACGATTGCAACAATTTTACTTGCTCCAAATCCATATACAGATAAAATAAAAAGGAGACAGGATGTAAAATTATTTTATTTGACTCAGGAAAATAGGGAAAAAGTAAAGGAAGAGATTAAAGATATTCTTCAACAACTTCTTTAATTTTTTCAAACTTTTCATCCATTTCTTTCATCATTTTTTCCATGTTTTCTTCCATCTCTTTTTTGAAATTCTCATCTTCAATGTATTTCAGATTAATTTTTACATTCAGCAATGCTGAATTAAAGCCAGCATGAGCCATATATCCTGCCACTCCCGCATCTGTTATGGAGTTTTTATTTCCCTTTTTTGCAATGGTGAAGATATCGTCCATAATTGCAAAGCAATTTGAAGCAGTTTCATAAGGCACTTTGGCAGCCTTTTTCAAAGCTTCCTGCTCATCCCCTCCTTCCTTATATGCCTTCATCACATCATCAAATGCCTTTGCATCTTCTTCAACAAGGTTTAGAAATTCTTGCCTTCTTTGTCTCATTTTTTCAAGCAACTCTTTCATTTCTTCCTCAACGTCTGCGTATTTCTTCTTTCCTATGGTAAGATTGCATACCATTGCTGCCAAGCTACATGATATCGCTCCTGCTAAAGCTGCTACACTCCCGCCGCCTGGCGTGGGCGCCTTGCTTGATATGGCATCGAGTAGCTCTCTAACGCTTTTATCGACCATCATATAAATTCCTCCAGGAGGGCTTTTTCAATGATTTGATTGGCATCGAATTCATCAAGCTGGAGGTAAAAGGATGCTACATCAACGATTGCCTGCAATGGTGTCATACCTATTATCTCCGCCGATTTTATCATGACTCCATAACGGGCTGCCTCTCTCTTTATTGTCTCAAAAACTCTGAATAAAGGTGTCTTCTTGTAATTTGTCATGTTCATCGAGACCTGCACATACCCTTTCTCCTTTATCTCAAATCCCATTGCCTTGACATATCTATAACCCCCGCTGCTGTGGCGAACAGCTTTTGCAATTTTCTTTGCTATTTCAATGTCATTGGTAGCGAGATTTACATTGAATGCAATCAAAAATTCTCGCGCTCCAACGGCAGTAGCGCCAGCAGTCGGATGTATTTCATTCGGGCCATAGTCGGGAGTTTTTTCAGGATTTTTTCCAATCTCTTCTTTCAATCCTTCAAACTCGCCTCGCCTTACATCAGCCAGGTTTTTACGAGAGGGCTTTGTTGCAGCCTCCTCATACATGAAACATGGCACTCCTGTTTTTTCAGCAAATTCCTTTGCAAATTCATGAGCCAGTTTAACGCAATCTTCCATTGTTACATTTGCAAGAGGAACAAAAGGAACGACATCCATTGCTCCCATTCGAGGATGCTCTCCGCGATGCTTATTCATATCTATTAATTCTACAGCTTTTATGGCCATATCCATAACGGCTTTTTTCACTTCTTCCGGCTCTCCAATTATGGTGACATCCGTTCTATTGTGATCAGCATCACTATGCACACCAAGTATCTTGACATTATATTTTCTTGCCTCATTTATGATTGCATCTATAACTTCTTTACGCCTCCCTTCGCTAAAATTGGGAACGCATTCTACAAGTTTCATGGTGGTATAGATAAAGTATTTTAAAAAGGTAACTACAATTAGAATAGAGTTAAGGTCGGTGAACTTCATTCCATTACCGATAATTTTATAATACTCTTTTAATTTACCCTCGAGGGAAAAAATGAGAAAGATATTGACAATACTGGTGTTAAGTGTGTTTTTAAGCAGTGCTTGGGCTGGGATGACGAGCTTCAATGAAGCAAACCATTCTAAAAGTGAGGCAACATATATACAAAAAACATTTACATTCTCTCCCCCGGAGTTGAAAGATGTTGGCGAATATATGGTTATAGCTTCCGCTGGAACAAAATCAAGCATGCAACAGGGATATCCTATTATGCCATATAAAGTGGATGTTATGCGTTTTCCAGTGGGAACAAAGTTTAAACTTGATTCTGAAATAGGAGACGTAAAAGAAATGAAAATAGAAAAAAAGATAATGCCATATCCTCATCTCGTTACACTAGGGGCAAGTAAAAATGAAGTAAAGGAAGCAAGCATATATAATGAAGATACATTGTATCCACGAAATTGGATTGAATATCGCGCCACAGTTGGAATCTATCACGGACAGAGAATGATAACTCTGTCGGTGTACATGCATCCATATCGTTACAATCCTGCCAAAAACGAAATTTTATACACAGATAAGATAAGCATCAAGGTTGATTACAGCATGCCATCAAAGCCATTGTTCACTGCTTCCAACTACGATTTGCTTATAATAGCCCCAGATCAATGGCTCAGCTATTTGCAGCCTTTCGTCGAGCATAAAGAAAATCATGGAATAAAGACAAAGCTCGTTGGCTTATCTGAATGCCTTACCATGAATGGCCGTGATGATGCTGAAAAAGTTAAATATTACATAAAGAAGGAAATCGAGGAGGATGGAATAAAGTATGTGATGCTCGTCGGCGGTAGACATGGTGGAGTTCTGCATGAAAAATGGTGGATGCCAGTTCGTTACACAAACCTGGATGACAACTACCCCTGGGAAAAGAGCTATCTTTCTGATCTGTATTTTGTCGATGTGTATAAATACGAAGATGGCAAGATTGTTTTCGAAGACTGGGACAGCAATGGAAATGGAAAATATGCAGAATGGACGATGCTATCAAAAGACATTCTCGATTTAAATCCAGATGTTTATGTTGGCAGGCTTGCATGCAGGACATCGATGGAAGTAAAAAACATGGTGAATAAAATCATAGAATATGAGAACAGCAATGCAATGCAGCAGGATTGGTTCAAGAGAATGGT
>JAGGXG010000021.1 GCA_021163175.1 Thermoplasmata archaeon | reverse complement strand
TTATGCTTGCATTGCTTTCCTCCAGAATTTTGTAAAGATATGGATGGGCAAACATGTATATGTTTATTGAGATGTTTTTTGCTTTTTCCAAAGCTTTGCTGACAACATTGTAAGAACAATCAGGAGAGCAAAATGCTTTAACATAGCTCGCTTTGAAATGAAATGGCGGAAAGCAGCTCCATCCTATTTTAACGAGCTTCCAATCATTGCTTGTGTTTGTATCATTGCATCCATTTCTTTGCAATACATATCCTTCTTTTCCTTCAATTGCATTTCCTTTCCATCCTTCATTGTATGAAAAATTTCCATAAACAACGCAATCTATCGTATGGTTTGTTGAATCTTTTAAAGCAACAACGCCTCCATAATTTGAAAGATGAAAGCTTCCTTCTCTTTTCAAATCCGGGATGGAGGAGCAATCATAATATTCATAGCTTGCATTGAATCCCATCTCGCCCAAAAAAGAGGAACCATTTTGTGTGATATATAGCTCCTCACCATTCTTAAGCAATATGTCGGGAAGATAAACTTTGTTTTGTTTGTTTGTCCTTTCCCATGGATGCGTTGTCAGATAAAAGCCATTTAGCCTTACATCATTTCCACAATTTTTTATTGAAATGAATTCATTATTTTTATTCGGGTAAGCATAATAATAAACTTTTTCTATGAGTAAATTTTGTCTCGCCTTTGTTTTCAAAATTTCTATGTTGCAGCGTGCAAAATTGTTAGAGGAATTCTCATCAAAAACAGCTGCAATTATCTCATGCTTTCCTTCATAACCTTTCGTATCAAATTCTATTTTTGGTAGCCTGTATTTGTTTATTGAATCATAGCTTTTGGTTCCTATCAAATGCTCTTCATCCATCCAATCGAGGTAAAAGTAAACAACGAAAGCCTGGCTCACGCCACCAACATTATCAACCCTTGCTTTTATTTCAACGATTTCTCCTTCAATAACCACATTTCTATCAACCTTAACCCATCTCAAAGCCAAATCAAAATTGGTTGGGGCGGCGTAAGGCGTGAGGAAAATTAATGCCATTAACAACGCAACAAGCCTTTTCACCCTGATAAAAAGCGTTACGATATAAAAACCAAGCGGGCGCGGCGGGATTCGAACCCGCGACTTGCAGCTTAGGAGGCTGCCGCCATATCCTGGCTAGGCCACGCGCCCCCATTTTGTATAGTTGCTTCTATAAAATAATTTTTGGAAGAGGAAATGAATGCTAGCTCGGCAATTCCAGATTTTCAATCATCCATTTTGCAGTCATTCTTACAGCTTCCTCGCTATTGTAGCGAGGGTTCCATCCCATGTTTTTAAGTTTGGTTATGTCCAGCTTCATTATTTTTACATCCCCCTTCCAGCCCCTTCCATCTATGCCTCCTGTAAAAATGAACTCAGGCTGCAAATTCATTTCTTGGCTTACGATTTCTGCTATTCTTTTAACATTCACCCAGTCTTCAGAGCCAATATTGAATATATCAACTTGCTTGCTTGATTGCAATCCAAAAAACATTGCATCTATGCAATCATCTATATACAAATATGATTTTTTCTGGCTTCCATCGCCAAGTATTTCAAGCTTTGTTTTATCTCTAAGCAATTTATGAATGAAATCATATATTACACCATGTGTTGAGCGAGGGCCAACAACGTTAGCGAATCTATATATTTTTGCTTCCATATCGAATGTGTGGCAATAAGCCGTTATCAGAGCTTCAGCCGCAAGCTTGGATGCTCCATACAATGATATTGGAATCAATGGTCCATAGTGCTCGGGTGTGGGTATTTTCTCAGCCTCTCCATAAACCGTCGATGAAGAAGTGAAAACAATTTTTTTCACGCCCGCCAGGCGCATTTCCTCAAGCAGATTGTATGTGGCGAGGATATTCTGCTCAAAATGAACTTTTGTATTCTCCACGCCAAGCCTTACATCTGGGTTTGCTGCGAGATGAAAAACAATATCAACGTTTTTCAAAGCTTTCTTTATATCTTCTCTGTTCAGCAAATCTCCTTTTATTAGCTCTATTTTATCAAGATTATGTTCTATAAACTCCATCTTTCCAGAAGAAAAGTTATCGATGCATGCCACATTGTAGCCTTTTTTTAGCAAGGCGTCTATCAAATGACTTCCTATGAATCCAGCTCCTCCAGTGACCAAAGCTTTCATGCTTTGAAATATGGAGAGTATAAAAAATATTGCTATTGCTTATCTGCTGTTATTGCGTAATAGCCTGCTGTTCTGCTGGCTGCCATAATAGGCGTCAAAATTGCAACAGCAAGATAAAAATGAGGATCTTTCCAGATTTGATAATTTTTTGAAAAGAGTTTTTTGAATAAAACAATAGCCACATAAGGTATAGCCATTAAAGTTGATCTAACTTCAGACCATACTATGTTCCTAGATATATCTCTAACAACAACATTTGAAAAATACTCTTTCAGATATTCACTTAAATCTTTCAAAACAGGAAATGAGCATGGATTTCCTCTTCCGATATTATACCATAAATGTATCTTTTTCATGAATTCATTCAGTTCTTTTTTAATTGCAGGACATATGATAACTAGCCTGCCTCCGGGTTTCAAAATGCGGTGCATTTCTTTTACAAATTCTTTTTTATTGGGTGCATAGCTTATGGATTCAAGCGCAAATACACCATCAAAATAGTTTGATGGGAATGAAGTCTTCATGTAATCCATGAGATAGAATTCAGTATTTTTATTGAAGTTCCTTTCCTTTGCAAATTTTCTTGCAAGTTCAACCTGCTTTTTGCTTATTGTTATGCCTATAAATTTTGCCTTTGGATATTTATTTCCCAAATAAATGCTAGTTCCTCCAACTCCGCATCCAGCATCAAGTATAACTGCTTCCCCATCTTTTATTTGCAGCAATCTTCCAACAAAATCATTCATGTTTAGCAATGCTTTCTCAAAACTTCTTGCTCTCTTCTCATGAAAACCATCATGTAACGCCAGTGTTTCATATCCCTTCCACCATTTAACAAAGCCAGCCTCCCAGTGCTTTTCATACCAGTAAACAATCATTTCTTTAGCGTCCATTTTATGAACGCTTATAAAATGGTTGCTAATTTATAAAATTTCCGCTATCTTAGATTGGTATAAAAACTATTGCTTTTAAAAAACTAAAGAAACCAAGCCATGATAGTATCCATATTGATGTTGTTATTGTTGAACCAATCATTACAATGGCTACGCTTTTTCTTGCTGATAATCCAAGCAATCTTGCAACTATTGTTGTGCTTATGCCACCTGTTCCCTGGAAAGGAATTATCATAAAAAGAAGTAAAGCCAGATCAAGCCATTTCGCTTTCTTGAGTTTTTTTGCTCTTTCCTGAAGCCATGTATAGCCCCTTTGCAATATTCCAATATGGTTTATTATTAACTCGGCAAACCACCAGTTGTATGCTATTATGGCAGATGAAATAACATCCAGAATAACGATGGTGCTGCCAGCTATCCATGGAGAGATAGGGGGACCAACCTGGCTGGAGAGCATCAGAGGTATGACGCTTTCTTTTCCTGCTGGAGGGAAAAAATATGCCAATACCAATGCTGTGTATTTGGTGGTAGCATTTGATGGCAATATGCTGAAAATAAAAATGAAGTAATATGCTACTGTCAGGAAAGGGGTGATAAAAATCAAAAATTTATACAAAATGGCAAGATTCGATTTTATCCTGCTCAATTGATTGTATGAATTCACTATAAACTCATTTATTTTTATTTTCATTTTCCTGCCCCTTTAATTCTTCATATGCTTTATCAATAATGTTTTTCAGGGTTTGGTATATCTCTTCAACTTCAACATCTTTTCCAGTTGCTCTTTCCAGCAATTTTGCCAGACGTGATGCAGTTCTTGCAAATATGAGCCAGAAAGCAAATAACATACCCCATGTGAATGCAACCAGGGCTGTCATAAGTAGCAATAGATAATTCATTATGTTGTATTAACCC
>JAGGXG010000017.1 GCA_021163175.1 Thermoplasmata archaeon | reverse complement strand
GTGACACACATGGTTGATGTCTATATAATAAGGGCTGTAATCGCAATCTTTATACTTGCTATAAATGCATCCATAGCGGGCTCATTCACCATATTCAAAGACATAACATTTCTGGTGGCGGGCGCCGCTCATGCTGCCCTAGCAGGCGCTGCCCTCGCTATAGCTCTTTCCTTGTTCTCCATCATTTCCATCGATCCCATGGCTGGGGCAATCATTTTTTCTGTTTTGATAGCTATCATGGCTGCCAACGCCAAAAAAACGAATGTTGCCATCGGAATAGGTTTTGCTGCATCCATGTCCATTGCTGTGCTTTTCATTTCAATGATAAGAGAGCAGGCTGCCCGTGTATGGGGTCTTTTGTTTGGTGATTTGCTCCTCCTTACTGATCATGATATCATAATCATGGCTACTGTAACAATATTTATTTTGATGCTCGTCATTTATTTTCATCGTGAATTCCTTTTCATTTCTTTTGATAGCGAGGGTGCAATGGCAAGTGGTATAAACGTAAGGCTTTTCAACTACATCCTCCTTTCCATAATTGCAATATCAACTGTCATAATAATGAAGGGTGTTGGCGCCATACTTGTATATGCAATGCTCGTCGCCCCAGCAGCGGCAGCGAATGAAACAGCAAAAAGCGTAATGCAAGTTTTTTCTTACGCTGCTCTAATAGCATTGCTTGCAGGCTTCATGGGACTTGCCACATCTTTTTATATAAAAGTTTCTCCCGGAGCAGTAGCTTCCTTACTTGCTACCATAATTTATTTCATTTCCATTGCAAAGAAACATTAGACAACGTAAAATTCGCTCGTGTATGATACACTTTTTCCAGCCAATCTGTCTTCCGCATTTATTATTACCTTATATTTGCCCTTCTCCCATGTTTGGTTTATTGGAGTCAAATGGTTGTCAAACCATATTGTTTCTTTTCCACTTGCATCAAATGCTTGATCTATCATTGGATAATTTTGCAGTTTTGCTCCATCCAAGACAAGATAGGAGCCATTTGGGGCTATTACAGTCAGTGTTTGATATATCTGAGCCATTCCATCATCATTTGTTTTAAAGCCTTCGACCTCAAAATACATGAATACCTGCTCACCTATTGTGTATTGATTCGAGTGCTCCTCATAGCTTCGCCATCCATCTATTGAGGAGCAGTAATGGAAGTTTTTTATTGAAAAAGTTGTTCCGGAAATCTCAACCACGCACCCAAACATTGCGGAAATCAAAAGGGCTGCAATTAGGGGTTATTGAAACATGCTATATACTTTGTCACAATCTCCCAAATGCGAAACCCAAAAATTAAAATATTAGAAGGTATATATGTGGCGAAAATGAAGATTGATATCCTAAAGCATACTCTTGTGCCGCATCATGAGATATTATCAGCTGAAGAAGTTGAGAAGCTTCTGAAAGCATATAAAATTAAAAAGGAAGACCTTCCCCAGATTTTGGTGACTGATCCAGTTGTTAAAGCCATTGGTGCAAAGGAAGGGGATGTTATCAAAATCATAAGGCGGAGCCCCACGGCTGGCGAGAGTGTTGCTTACAGGCTTGTTGTCAGGAAGGAGATAATATGAGAGAGGTAATAGATGCCTTTTATAGAGAGCGTAGTGTTGTGAATCATCATCTGGCATCCTATAACGACTTCTTGGAAAGAAGGCTGCAGGAAATAATAAACTCGACCAGAATCGGAGAGGGAGAAGGCTTGGAAAGAGGATACATTCATCCTGAAATAGAAGGGTATAAAGTAAAACTTGGAAGGATAAAGGTCGGTAGACCAATAGCAAAGGAAGCAAACGGGGAGGAGCATCCTATAACGCCCATGGAAGCCCGTTTGAGAGATTTAACTTATGAAGCACCAATTTTCCTTGAATTCATTCCAGTAATCCATGGTGTTGAATATCCTGCAGAGGAGGCAAGAATAGGAATGCTTCCTATAATGGTTCGCTCCAAGAGATGCAATATATCAAAAGAAGTATTGGAAGAGGATGCTGGCAGAAAATTGAGCAAGGAAGAATATGAGAAAAAGCTGATAGAATTGCAGGAAGATCCCCTTGATCCAGGTGGCTATTTCATTGTGAATGGAACGGAACGCGTTTTAATAACTCTCGAGGATCTTGCTCCCAATCGCGTTCTTACAGAAAAAACGAATCGATATGGATATGAGGTGGAAACGGCGAAAGTTTTCTCGCAAAAAGAAGGTTTCAGAGCTTTGATAGCGGTTGAGAAAAGAAAAGATGGAATTTTGATGACAAGCCTTCCAAATGTTGCAAGTCCTATTCCGCTTGTTATACTCCTTAAAGCCCTCGGCCTGGACTCGCAAACAATTTTCGACAACATGACTTCATATCCTGAGACAGAAGTTTTTGTTCTTGCCAACATTGAAGCGTGCGAAGAAGAATATAAGGTTACGAATGAAGAGGAAGCAATAGAATACATTGGAAAGAAGATTGCAGGGGGACAGGCAAAGGAATATAGAAAGGAGCGTGTGAGGGAGTTGCTTGACAGAACATTGCTTCCTCACCTTGGAAACGAAATGAAAGACAGGATAAGGAAAGGAATATTCCTTGCAAGAATGGGACAGGCTGTTCTAGAGCTTGCCCTTGGATATAGAGAAGAGGATGATAAGGACCATTATGCAAATAAAAGGCTTAAATTAGCTGGCGATTTAATGGAGGATTTATTCAGAGTTGCATTTGTTGCATTGTGTAAGGACTTGAAATACCAGCTTGAAAGGCTTTATACGAGAGGCAAGAGCTTGGAAGAAATAAAAATAAAGCCACTCGTCCGCCAGGAAGTTTTTGATCAGCGTATAAGTCATGCAATGGCAACTGGCAATTGGGTTGGTGGTAGAACTGGCGTGAGCCAGCTTTTGGACAGGACATCCAATCTAGCAACAATAAGTCATTTGAGACGTGTCAACTCGCCTTTAACAAGATCACAACCTCATTTTGAGGCTCGTGACTTGCATTCCACCCACTGGGGCCGCCTCTGCCCAAATGAAACTCCAGAAGGTCCAAATTGTGGCTTAGTGAAAAATCTTGCTTTAACTGTGGAGATTTCTGAAGGGTATCCAGAAGAGCTTGTTGAAAAAGAATTAAAGAAAATGGGACTCAAAGAAGTTAAAAAGGGATTGAAGGGATCGAGAGTTTATCTTAATGGTGATTTGATAGGTATTCATCCAGATGGCAGAAAGCTGGCTGAAGAGATAAGGAGGAAGAGAAGACAGGGGAAGATAGACAGGGAAATAAATGTTTGTTATTATGAGGAGAGTAATGACGTCGTTATAAATTGCGATGCTGGCCGCGTTAGGCGTCCTCTATTTGTTGTTGAGAATGGAAAACTTCTGTATACAAAGGAGATAAGAGAGAAAGTAAAGAAGGGCGAACTCACATGGAGTGAATTGATTGAGAAAGGCATAATTGAATATATCGATACAGAAGAGGAAGAAAATGCGTATATCGCCTTAACTGAAAAGGATTTAACGAAAGAGCATACCCATATGGAAATCGACCCACTTTGCATTCTCGGCATAGGAGCAAGTCTTGTTCCATATGCAGAGCATAATTCCTCGCCTCGTATCACCATGGGAGCAGGTATGGGTAAGCAAAGCTTGGGCTTTGCTGCCGCCAACTACAGGCGCCGCCCCGACACCAGAGGGCATCTTTTGCATTATCCAGAGGTGCCAATAGTGAAGACGCATTCAGCCCGCTATATCAATTTTGAGCGCCGCCCTGCCGGACAAAATTTTGTGGTGGCTGTGCTTTCGTTCCATGGTTATAATATGGAAGATGCTCTTATAATGAACAGAGCTTCTATAGACCGTGGCCTGGCAAGAAGCACATTCTTTAGAACTTACTCTGCTGAAGAACAACGTTATCCTGGCGGGCAGGAAGATCATTTTGAAATTCCTGATCCTGAATGTCGTGGAGTCAGAAGCGAGGAAGCGTATATTCATTTGAGCGAAGATGGTCTGATATCTCCAGAATGCGAAGTCAAAGGAGGGGATGTTTTAATTGGAAAAACATCACCACCTCGTTTTCTCGAAGAGCCAACCGATGTGCTCGCTCCACAAAAAAGGAGAGAAACATCGATTACAGTAAGGCATGGTGAGAAAGGAGTTGTTGATACTGTTGTGCTATCGGAATCGGTGAATGGGGCAAGAATGGTAAAAATAAAGGTGAGAGATGAACGCATTCCTGAGCTTGGGGATAAATTTGCATCCAAGCATGGGCAGAAAGGTGTGCTTGGCCTGATTGTACCACCAGAAGACATGCCATTTACAGAAGATGGTATAGTTCCAGATTTGATAATAAATCCACATGCAATTCCAAGCAGAATGACAGTTGGGCATGTTCTTGAGATGATAGGAGGCAAAGTTGGAGCACTGGAAGCCCGCCACGTAGACGGAACACCATTTTCAGGAGAGCCGGAAAAAGCTTTGAGAGAAGCTTTAGTAAAAAATGGATTCAAGCACAATGGAAAAGAAATTTTATACGATGGTGAAACAGGAAAGATATATCAGGCTGACATTTTCATTGGAGTCATATATTATCAGAAATTGCATCATATGGTTGCTGGGAAGATGCATGCCCGCAGCCGTGGACCAATGCAAATCTTAACAAGGCAGCCCACGGAAGGAAGAGCAAGAGAAGGCGGTTTGAGATTTGGAGAAATGGAGCGTGACTGCCTCATAGGGCATGGGGCATCGATGGTAATAAAAGAAAGATTGCTGGAGCAATCTGATTTGACGATTCAATATGTTTGTGAGAATTGCGGTCATATTGCATTTAAAACAAGGCGTGGCTTTCTCAAATGTTTAATGTGTGGTGACGATGCCAAAATATACCCTGTAGAGATGAGCTATGCTTTCAAACTGTTGCTTGAAGAACTGCAATCCTTAATAATTGATCCAAAATTGGTGTTGAGGGGGTTGGTGTAAATGTTAACAAAATCGAAGAAAGTTATAGATAAAATTCGTTTTGGTTTGCTTTCTCCAGATGCAATAAGAAAGATGTCAGCAACCCGCATTATCACACCAGATACCTATGATGAGGATGGCTTTCCAATAGAAATGGGA
This sequence comes from Thermoplasmata archaeon, assembly GCA_021163175.1. GTDB lineage: Archaea > Thermoplasmatota > E2 > UBA202 > JdFR-43 > JAGGXW01. The sequence continues at coordinate 10,164 of JAGGXG010000017.1, read as the reverse complement.
TTGATGGATCCCCGCCTCGGAGTTATAGAGCCTGGGCTAAGATGCAAAACATGCGGGCAAAAAGTAAAGGAATGTCCGGGACATTTTGGACATATTGAGCTTGCAATGCCAGTTATACATGTTGGTTTTGCAAAAACAATATACAATATATTAAAGGCAACGTGTCGCGGCTGTGGCAAACTTTTGCTGACAGACGATGAAGTAAAGAAGCTAAGAGAGGACTACAAAAGAGTAGTGAAAATGAAAAACAATACAGCTGCATTTGCCAAAGAAGTTGTAAAGAGAGCAAGCAAGGTAACGAAATGCCCGCATTGTGGAAGGGAAGTGCTTCCAGTGGAGCTTGATAAGCCAACTACCTATAGAGAAGGAGGTCGCAAGTTAACGCCTGCCGAGATAAGAGAATGGCTTGAAAAGGTTAGCGAAGCCTTGGGTGATGATTTACGCTTGCTCGATATAAATCCAGAAGTGGCACGTCCAGAATGGATGGTTTTGACAGTGCTGCCTGTTCCTCCTGTCACAACAAGGCCTTCCATAACTCTTGAAACTGGAGAAAGGAGTGAGGATGATCTGACACATAAGCTTGTCGACATAATAAGAATAAATCAGCGTTTGCAGGAAAATAGAGATGCTGGTGCTCCTCAACTTATAGTCGAAGACCTATGGGATTTATTGCAATATCATGTCACAACTTATTTTGATAATCAGACTAGTGGCATACCTCCAGCCCGCCACAGAAGTGGGCGTGCATTAAAAACTCTCGCCCAACGACTGAAAGGCAAGGAAGGGCGTTTCAGAAGCAATTTGTCTGGAAAGCGCGTCAATTTTTCAGCTCGAACGGTCATTTCGCCTGATCCGAACATAAGTATAAATGAAGTTGGCGTTCCAATAGAAATTGCCAGAGAGCTTACTGTTCCAATAAGGGTTACACAATACAATATAGAGGAAATGAAAGAACTCGTTAAGCGAGGCCCAGATCCAAAACTACCGCCAGGCATCGTTTATCTGCCAGGCGTAAATTATGTTATACGTCCAGATGGAAGAAGAATAAGGGTTACGCCTGAAAATGCTGAGAATGTTGCTGAACGCCTTGAAGTGGGGAGCATTGTTGAACGACAGTTGCAAGATGGTGACATAGTTTTATTCAATCGCCAGCCTTCCTTGCATCGCATGTCAATGATGGCTCATCATGCGAAAATATTGCCGTATAAAACATTTCGACTCAATCTTGCTGTATGCCCGCCATACAATGCTGATTTCGATGGCGATGAGATGAATCTGCATGTTTTGCAGAGCGAGGAAGCTAGGGCGGAGGCGGAAATTTTAATGAAGGTGCAGGAGCATATTCTTAGCCCGCGTTTTGGCGGCGCCATCATTGGAGCGATTCATGATCATATAACAGGCTGCTTCCTGCTTACCTATGGCAATAAAGTTTTCAGTAAGGAAGATGCGATGGATATTCTTGCTGCTGCTGGTTATAGGGGTGAGGTAAAAGACAAGATGACGGGTAAGGAAATTTTCAGCAAGATATTGCCTCCTGATTTAAATCTTGAATATAAGGCAAAGTTGTGTACTGGCAACGAGGAAGAATGTAAAAAGCAGGATGCATATGTTATTATCAAAAATGGACAGCTTTTGCAAGGGGTTATAGATGAAGCGAGCATAGGAGCGTTTAAAGGAAAGATTATAGAATATATTGCAAGGAAAAAAGGAATGAAAGAAGCGAGAGAGTTCATAGACAGGGTTACAAAGCTTGGAATAGCAGCAATAACAAAAATTGGCTTTACTACAGGCATAGACGATGAGGATATTCCAGAAGAGGCACAAATGCAGATTGAAGAGGTGCTTGAAAATGCAAGGAAAAAGATACAGGATTTGATAAGGGCGTATAAAGAAGGAGAGCTTGAACAGATTCCAGGGCGAAGCTTGGAAGAAACACTTGAGATGGAAATAATGCGTGTGACAGGAAAAGCAAGAGACCAGACTGGAGAGATAGCAAGCCGCCACCTCGGTCTGGATAACTCAGCTGTTATAATGGCTCGTTCTGGGGCAAGAGGAAGCATGCTTAACCTTAGCCAGATGGCAGGAGCGGTAGGACAGCAAGCAGTCAGAGGAGAGCGAATTCATCGTGGCTATCACGGCCGCACTCTCCCGCATTTCAAAAAAGGAGATTTGGGAGCAGAAGCAAAAGGATTTGTTTCCTCCAGCTATAAAAAAGGTTTGAGTCCAACAGAATACTTCTTCCATTCAATGGGAGGAAGAGAAGGTCTCGTTGATACTGCTGTCAGAACATCTCGCTCTGGCTACATGCAGCGCCGCCTTATAAATGCTCTGGAAAATATAAAGCTTGAAGAAGATGGGACAGTCCGCCAAACAACTGGAGAGATAATACAGTTCATGTATGGAGAGGATGGAATAGATCCAACGAGAAGTATAAGAGGAAAAGCCATCGATGCTGATTTGATAATAAAAGAGGTGAAGAAAGAATGAGTAAGGTAACGATAGATGCGTTGATAAAGAGAGGAATCAAAAAAAGCATTGCAGAAAAGGTTGCGAAGGAATATACTCTGTCAAAGTTGAAAAAAGTGCCTTTTGAAGAATTGAAAGAAAAAATAGGAGAAAAGAAAGCAAAGGAAGTTTTCAAAAAGCTTGGAAGAGATGTGCCAAAGAAAAAAGTGAGTAAAAAAGCCAGAGAGAGCAAAAAGGAAAGCAAAAAAGAGGAAGGAGATGCAGTCAAAGAAGAAATTTTAAAAATATTGCGGGAAAAGAAAGAATATTTGCCTTCCCTTGTCATAGATGAAATCGTTGAAAGGGTAAAGAAAGAAAAAATAAAGAATATAAAAAAAGTGGTTGAAAAGGCTATAGAAGAATATAACGCTCATTTAATGGAGCCATTGGAAGCATGTGGTATAGTTGCTGCTCAAAGCATTGGCGAGCCCGGCACACAGATGACGATGCGAACTTTCCACTATGCTGGTGTGGCTGAAATTAACGTTACACTGGGATTGCCTCGCCTAATAGAAATTGTTGATGCAAGAAAAGATCCGTCAACGCCAATGATGACTGTCTATCTGGAAGGCGGTTATAGAATGAATCGAGAACTTGCAAAGAAAATGGCTAATATGATCGAAATAACACGCCTCATAAATATTGCAGATGTTGCCGTCGATATAGGAAATATGAAGATAATAATAACTCCAAACAAGAAAGCCATGGAAAAAAAGGATATAGAAATGGCGGATATAATAAAAGCTTTGAAGAAAATAAGTAAAGCTGAAGTTGTGGAGGGAAAAGATGCAATAGAAATCATTCCAGCCGAAAAGAAATACAGAGAGCTGCGCCGCCTCAATGATGAGATTAAGAATATAAAAATAAAAGGGATAGATGGGATAAAAAGAGCCATAATAAGGAAGGAAAATAATGAATATGTCATTTATACGGAAGGAAGCAACTTTGAGAAAGTTTTGCAGCTGGAAGGCGTGGACAAGACAAGAACAACAACCAATGATATACATGCAATATATAACGTGCTTGGAATAGAGGCGGCGAGAAACGCAATCATAAAAGAAGCTTACGACACATTGCAGGAACAGGGTTTGAATGTTGACATTCGCCACATCATGCTTGTCGCCGATATTATGACGGCAGATGGAACAATTCGTCCAGTTGGAAGGCAGGGTGTTACTGGAGAGAAAAGTTCCGTTATTGCAAGAGCAGCATTCGAAATAACAATAGATCACCTGCTTACGGCTGCTCGTCGTGGTGAGGTGGATGAGCTTAAGGGTGTGGCAGAAAATGTTATAGTTGGACAGCCAATTAAACTTGGCACCGGTTCAGTTGAGCTTGCTGTCGATATTAAAAAATTGAGAAAGTTGAAGGTGGAAGAATGATAACGAAAGAGCTTGCAAGAGCAATTTCTACGGGAAAGGTGATATTTGGATATAAAATGGCTATAAAAATGGCGGGAGAAGCAAAAGCTTTCGTAGTTTCGAGAGACTGCCCATATAAGGAAGAAATAATGAAGGCAGCAGGAGAAAAACCATTGTATGTATTCAAGGGCAACAACATTGAGCTCGGCGCCGCCTGCGGCAAGCCGTTTGGCGTGAGTGCTCTGGCTATAATAGATGGAGGCAAATCGAAGATACTGGATGTAATAAGATGAAGATAAAGATAAGCCAGCAGGAAATGCATTATATGGCGATAGCTGAAGGACTTACAAGAGCCCCCATAATAGATTGTATAGAGCGTGACAATCGCATTACATTCATCGTCGCCAAGGGAAAGCTTGGAAAGGCTGTTGGAAAGGAAGCAAGTAACATAAAAAAACTTGAGAAGTTTTTTAAGAAAGAAGTGAGATTTGTTGAATATGATGAAGACAAAAAACAGTTCGTTATAAATCTTTTCAAACCATTTAAAGTGGATAGAGTTGTTGTTGATGAGGAAAAAAATAAGGTTAGCGTTGTCGTTAACGAAAGAGATAAAGGGAAGGCTATAGGTAAAGATGGCAGGAATATAAAAATTTTAAGAGAAATTGCAAAAAGGCAACATGGTATAAATGAATTAAAAGTGCTTTAATGGCATATGTGGTAGAATGGGGAGGCATCTCTTCCTGGCTCTCTTACTTTTTCTTTTCCTGCCTCTAGTCTATACTATGGCAACAGAAATAAAAGTCGTTTCCCCCTCTTTCTCCTCACAGGATTTCGATGTTTTTATAGAAATAAATTCAAGTGTTGAGCTGAAAGGCGCTCAATGCGATCTTTCATTTAACAGCAGCATATTGCAGGTGGAGAGCATCGAAAATGGGAACATGTTTGAGTTATGGGGAGGAGATTTTAATTCTACTTTGCCTCTTGTGGATAACAAAAATGGAACAATAAAAGGGATTATTGCATTCTCGATATTCAACTCCTCCTGCAACGGCACTCTCGCAATAATTCATTTCGAGAGTGTTGGAGAGGGCGAATCAGAGCTCAAAATTGAAAATGCTTTATTGTCCGATAAAAATGCAAATCCTGTAGAAAGCGCTGTGAAAAATGCAAGCGTGATTGTAGATAAAAGCCCTCCACAAATAAAAAATGTGAAAATTGAGCCAAATGATGGCAGGGCAAATATAACATGCGATGTTTTTGAAAAGTATGTAAGATTCGTTAAAATAAATATGACATATCCAGATGGAAAGAAAAAGGAATATGAAATGCAGGAAGCAGACAAGAAATATTTTTTAAATGAAAGCTTTGAGAAAGGAAATTACAGTTTCTTTATATTTGCCGAGGACATGGCAGGAAATAGAGGCAACTCGATTGTTTACCAGTTTTCAATAAAAAATCATCCTCCTGTGAAACCATATTCTCCAACACCAGAAAATGGAGCAACAAATGTTGCCATAACGACGAAGCTATCATGGGAATGCTATGATATAGACAACGATTCAATAAAATATGATGTTTATTTTGGCACAACATCATTACAAAAAGTGAAAAGCAATATAACAGCGAGAATATGCTCTCTTTCATTGGATTATTCCACCACATATTACTGGAAGGTTGTTGCATGGGACGAAAATGGGGAAAAAAATGAAAGCGAGCTATGGCATTTTACAACAACGCCAAACAATGAGCCATATGTTAAAATAAAGAGCCCTGAAAACAATGCTGTAGTTAGCGGGCAGATAAGTGTGAAAGGTATCGCATGGGATGTTGATGGAAACGATAGTATAACGAAGGTGGAGATAAGAATAGATGATGGCATATGGCATGTTGCAAGTGGAACAAATTCATGGAGCTATAACATAGATACAAAATCTTTGAAAAACGGGATGCATAAAATAGAAGCCCGCTGTTACGATGGGAGCCTTTACAGCAGTATTGATTCAATTAACATAGATGTTGAGAATCATGTTACCAAATATTATTTAACTGTATCTGTGAATCCAAGCAACGCTGGATATGTAACGAAATCGCCCTCGAAAAGCGAATATGAAGAAGGAAGCGTTGTTATTCTGACTGCAACACCAAACAATGGCTATGTTTTCGAGCACTGGGGCGGCGACGCCAGCGGGAGCAATCCAACAATAAATATTGTGATGAACGGAAACAAAAATGTGGTGGCAAATTTTGTTAAAGTTGTTTCGCCAAGCGTTGAGTTCTCTTTTGAGCCTTCATTGCCATACGCTGGGGAGGAAATAAAATTTTATGACAGGAGCAGTGGAGCGAGTGCATGGCACTGGGATTTTGGCGATGGAAGCTTTGCAACGAAACAAAATCCAGAGCATGTTTATATCAAAGCAGGAAAATACAATGTCACTCTTACCGTTGTAATAGATGGAAAAGAATATAGTAAGAAAAAGAGCATAAATGTTATTGGAAAGGAAAAAGCTGATTTTAGTTTTTATCCAAATTTTCCTTTTCCTGGTTCCATAGTTAATTTTTATGCTACTGGAGAAAACATTGTTTCATATAACTGGGATTTTGGCGATGGAAGCTTTGCTTATGGAAAAAACGTCAGCCATGTTTATGGTGAAGGAGATTACATTGTTACCCTGCATATAGTTGATAAATGGGGAAATGAAGATAATGAAAGCAAGGAATTGCATGTTCATTACCCAGATTTTCTAATAAGCAAAATTTCTCACGAGGAAAGAAAGGGGAAGGCTAAAATAAATGTAACAATCGAAAACACAGGAGGAGATGCAAAAGGGGTCATAGTGGCTTTTTATCTGAACGACAAGGAAGTAAAAAGAGAAAATGTTTCAATATATCATGGCAATCAAAGTTTTGAAGAATATGTTCCAATAAAAGAAGGGAAAAATGATATTAAGATTGTGATCGACGCCACAAACAAATTCATGGAAAAAAACGAAAGCAACAATATTGCATCTTTCATTGTTTATGGAAGCGAAGGCTTGCCTTTAAATTATTTTTATGTTGTGATTGCAGTAGCATTTTTTGCTGCTTTTATTTCAGCATATTTGTTAAAATTCAGGAAAAAAGAAATTTCCATTGAAAATGCTGAACAGGAAGCGAGATGCACAGTATGTTTTGGAAAATTTAAGCCAGGCTCAGATATTATAAGGTGTGAGTGTGGAGCAATGTTCCATAAAAGCTGTGCAGAACGTGTTAAAACATGCCCAATATGCGGTCGCAAACTAATTTAATATCACAATGTGTGTAAAGCAAATAACGCAACCAAAAAAATCAAACCAATTTTTGTTATAAGTATGCTTTCGTTCCTTTTCCTCGTGCTCCATCCATAGTCATCGAGACGATAAAACAGAAGCCATCCATACTGGCTGAAGAAAGCAAATAATGATAGCAGAATGCATTCCACCCATGCTTTTGTTTCTCCAAAAACATCTCCCACATTTCCATTCATTGAATAGCCAAGTTGAACATAAAATGAGCCAATAACCAAAAACATTGCTCCTATCGCCATTTGTGATTCGTGATGTATCAATCCTTCTGCATACATGCTCGCTATCGCTCCTATAAACGCAAAGGCAAGAACAGGCCATCCAGTGTAGTATGTTAGATAAAATGCTATGAAAAGCAATATTGCAGCTGTAACAACAAACAATATTTTCAGAGCGGTTTTGCTTAGCGTAACTCTTTCCTCTATTTTCATATGATATAAATCATGTATTGTATGGGCTAAAAAATAATGGGTTAAGAAACCACCTAAAGAAGTCAAAATAACGCCAGTCCAGTAAATGTCGATGCTTGGAACAGCAATCTTTGCAAAGAATGAGCCAAGCAGGGGGAAAAATGCTCCAGTTATTATCGATGTAAACAATGTAAAGGGGGAAAGCATGCCTTTTTCTTCTATAGCCATTAAATAATCACCCCTATATTTTTCATCATTGCATTGACAATATATTGGGGCGCCTCCTTCAACAATTCTTTATACTCGCTATCTGGAATTATATCGCTGGATGCTATTTCTCTCGCCCTCTCAATGTGTTTTCTTATCTCCTCCTTATATATCTCTTTTAATCCATCAACATGCTTCTTTATTGCTTCATTTAACAAATCTCCTTCCTCAAGCTTTTTCAGGATTTCTTCATCAACACTTCCATATAGTTTTATGATTGGCAATATTATTCCCTCTTCAAGCTTCCCTTCCATTAAATCAACAAAATCATCTGCAAGCTGATAGGCAATACCAACCTCCCTGCCATATTCGCGCATGATTTCAATAAGCTCATCATCTGCCTCTGCTTCAATTGCGCCCGCCCTGCAGGCGGTGGCGAAAAGGGAGGCTGTCTTCATTTCTATTATTCTGAAATATTCTCTTATAAGCTTTTCAGGGCTCTCTCCTTTCATTATTTCTTCCAGATGTGCAGTGAAATCTATATCTTTTAGCTGCCCTACAAGAGTATCATTCCAGGCATCAAGGAAAATCTGAGCATCTCTCATTCCATGATTCAGTGAGATTTGAAAAGCCATACTTATCATTTTATGCCCTATCAATATCGCTGGCCCCATCCCGATTCTGACATGCAGGGCTGGTCTGCCTCGCCTTTCAACATCGTTATCCATTATGTCGTCATGAATCAAGGAAGCGGAATGAGCGAGCTCAACACCTACAGCACTTTCCAATGCTTTAAAATAATTTTCATCACTGCCATTGCATGCTTTGAAAGAAAGGAGTAGCATCGCTGGACGCAATCTTTTTCCTCCCTCAAGAGCATACTTTATATCTTCATCTTTTATCCTCCTCTCTATCTCTTTACCCACTTCTCTCTGCACCCATTCAAAGAATTCTGGAAATGTTGTCTGGCGAAGTTGCATAAGGCTAATTATTTTTTAATATAAATATGTTAATGCATAACAATTGGACACTCAACTTTCAGTCCCTTATTCCTTCCTCTTTCACGGTAAAAACAGCTTCTCCTTCTGGGAGATGTGGCGAGTCAATGAGACGAGCTATCCTTTTGCCACCCTTGGATTTCCTCAGATATATCCTGAACATTGCTGTATGACCAACGATATGCCCTCCTATTGGCTGTGTTGGATCTCCAAAATAAACATCTGGGCGGGCAGCCACCTGATTGGTGACGCATATTATAGCGTTGTAAAGACGTGCAAATTTTAGCAGCATGTGCATATGTTTGTTCAATTTTTGTTGCCTTTCCGCTAAGGCGCCACGTCCAACATATTCTGCCCTGAAATGCCCCGTTAATGAATCCACCACAAGCAATCTTACAGGCCTTTCCTTTGCAAGCTCCATTGCCTTTTCAACAAGCATCATTTGATGATTTGAGTTGAAAGCGTTGGCGACGTGTATTTTCTTTAATGCTTCTTTTCCATCGATACCAAGAGCTTCAGCCATTTGTATTATTCTCTCAGGCCTGAAAGTATTTTCTGTATCGATGAATATTGCCTCTCCTTCCAACCCACCTTCACTCTCTTCAAGCTGGACATTGACGCAAAGTTGATGGGCTATCTGTGTTTTTCCAGAGCCGAACTCACCAAAAAGCTCTGTTATTGCTTGAGTTTCAAATCCGCCACCAAGCAATTCGTCGAAAGATTTTGAGCCAGTCGTCAAATGTTTTCTTTCCTTCATTCTTTCAAGCAGAACATCTCCAGTTTCAAATCCACCCACGTCTGCTTTTTCTCGAGCAGCCTGAATTATTTTTAACGCCGTTCCCTCTCCTATGTCTATCGCTTCAGCCAGTTCGGATGGCGATGCCACAGCAATAGCCATCAAATCAGTATAGCCAGCGTCTTCAAGCTTTCTCGCTATTGCTGGCCCCACTCCAGGCAATTCTTCCAGATCAACCATTGAATAACAATGCTGTTTCATTTATAAAATTTTCATTAAACAAAACAAACATTAAAGCAAAGTATCGTAGCCAAGCCGAATAGGACAATGGGGAGCATATTTTGCTTATTTTATCCCTATGCGTTCTCCACTCACCATATAATGTACCTTCTCTGCTATCTTGCATGCATGGTCTCCGCATCTCTCCAGATAGCGAGCGATCATCATATAATGTGCACATCTTGTGATGGTGGATGGATTCTCCATCATATAGGTGATGCATTCTCTGAATATTGACCATCTCAGCGCATCTAAAGCATCGTCTCTCTCCTTAAAATCCTTTATTAGAGATATATCCTCTGTCTCAAAAGCTTTCAATACATCATCTATCATCCTGCACACCATCTC
>JAGGXG010000149.1 GCA_021163175.1 Thermoplasmata archaeon | reverse complement strand
TAACTTCTCCTTCTTTTGTGCATACTATGACCTGACAAAACTTCTTATGCACATCCATACCTGCATACAACATTTTCGCCCACCTCCTTTTATAATGCGGGGGCGGGCTTTAACATATCATCAACCCCAAAAAAATTAGTAAGTTTTATAAATAAAAGGCAACCCCCGCTTGCTTTTATATATTCACAAAGAATTTATTTTCAAGAAACAAAGCCTGCATGTAATAAAGCGCCCTAAGGTGGGCACATGCAGGCGAGATGGCTTAATTCTCCCCTCCTCTTTTACAAAAAGTATCGATGTTTTTTTATATTGTGTAAAAATCATTGCACAATGAGGATATGTTACGTCAATCCATTCTTTTATCCATTTCATGGAGGAATAGAACATAGAATATATAATGTTGCCAGAAGGCTCGCCATCGATAATGATGTTTATGTTATAACTTCTCGTCTTCCAAAAACAAAAGCGAGGGAAGAAATAGACGGAATTAAAGTGATTAGGCTGCCATCTTTTTTTGCAAATATATACAATCCTCCATTTGTCTGGAGCAAAAATGTTTATGAAACGATAAAGGAAATAAAGCCGGATATTATAGATTTCCATTACAGATGGGCTCCAAATTATAGCTATGCTATCGATAAACTAAATTTTCCAAAAGTTTTCACATTCCATAATGATTTTGGAGAAGGCGTTGGAATTGAAAGAGTTGCAAGCTTTGTTAATGATGCAATATTCAAAATTTTCCTTAAAAAGTTTAACAGAATAATATGCATAAGCAACTATATCAAAAAAAGGCTCATGAAATATGGGATTGAAGAAGAAAAGCTCGCCGTCATATACAATGGAATCGATGCCAATGGAGAATGGAATGAAAAAGAAGACTACATGCTTTTTGTTGGCAGACTCGTTAAAACAAAAGGAATAGATTTTCTCATAAAAGCCTTAAAAATTGCAGGAGAAATAGAAGTAAGAATAGCTGGAAAAGGACCAATGATGAAAAAATGGAAAAGAATGGCTGCCCGCTATAAAGTAAATGTAAAATTTCTGGGATGGGTCGATGAAAAGGAAAAGACGAAGCTTATGAAAAAAAGCCGGGCATTTATCTTGCCATCACGCTACGAATCATTTGGAATCGTTTTGCTGGAAGCAATGAAGCACGGCTGCCCTGTGATAGCTCGCAACGTCGGCGGCGTGTCTGAAGTTGTTGGAAAGGCTGGCATTCTTGTTGACAGCATAGAAGAAATGGCATCCGCAATAAAGAGGTTGCATTCTGACCATGAATTGGTAAAAAAACTCGGGAGGGCGGGATTGGAGAGAGTGAAGAAATTTAACTGGGATGATATAGCGAGGCAAACTATGGAAGTATATGAGGGGGTGATAAATGAATAGAAAAGTTGCGATTATAGTGGCATTGTCATTGTTACTCAATTTTTCTGCTTTTTTTCTCGATGTCATATATTTTCATCGTTTTGTTGGAATAACACCTTACAAAAGCGATTGCGGCATATTTATAGAGAGAGCAAAAACAATACTGGAGGGAAAGCTTTTATATAGGGATGTGCCAACATATACGCCACCTTTAATCAACTATCTGATGGCAATTCCTGTGGCAATATCGCCGACATGCTATTCACTGGAAATTTTCTTTTCATTTTTCAATCTTCTCTCATCTCTTCTCATATATTACACCATAAAAAAATTCAATGAAAAGCTTGCATTTTATTCCGCCATTTTGTATACAATTCATCCTTTAACGTATGTCACATCTATAGGTGTGCAGGATGAGCCAATAACAGTGTTCTTCATTCTCCTCTCATTGTATTTTTTAATGGACAGGAAGAGAGATGCAGCAGCCATATCCATTGGATTTGGAATATGGGTGAAAATATTTCCTGGGCTACTTCTTCCAATATTGCTATTCAAAGATGAAAGCAACAAAGAAAGGCTCAAGCACATTGGCATAGTGTCCATTATATCTGCTGCAATTTCTTTGCCATTTTTGATTTTTGCATTCAATGATTTCATGAAGTTTCTTATTTTTTACACAATTGGCTATGGAAAGGTAATTGGGATAAGTCCATGGCATAGCATTTATTATCTATATGGCTCACCATTGCTAAAATATGTGACTCTCGCCATTTTGATAATTGGGCTTTTCCTTGTATACATATGGATATGGAAGAAAAATTACGATGCATGGAAAAGTGCGTTGCTTGTTTTACTCATATTTTTTATATTTTACAGAAAAATTCACGGCAACTACTTTTTATACATATTCTCACTTCTTTCTCCATTTTATTTCATAAATCAAAAAATAAGATGGAAATACTTGCTCCTTACAATACTTGTTTTTCTCTCTCAATGGCTTAGCTTTCAGGAGAGCATTCCATATCTGTATGCTTCCATCATCGTTGCTTTAATTGTAATAGCCATTCTCTCGCTCATTTTCCTTGATGTCTCCTCATCCAGTTTTGACGAAAAATAATAAAAACATCATTTCATTATGAATTCATGAGGCTATCAAAGATTGTTATTGTATTGGGTATCTTTTTAATGCTCGCCTCCAGCCAGAACAGCATAAAAACGAATTTTTCGGAATTGCACGAAAGCAAAGAAATTGAAAAAGTTGTTAACATGCACATTGGCAGTCCTGCCATTATAGAAAATGAAAAATATGCAAAAATTTTCGTGGAGAATGCAAGCTACTATACCATAGGAAACGCTCCCTCATTGCCAGTTATAACAAAAACATTCGCATTTCCTTTTGGAAGCAAAATAAAAGATGTCAGCATAGAGTTTGGCGTCAACAAAATCAAAATTAACAAAAAATTAGCTCTCGCCTATAAACCAATTCCACTGGGAACAAAAAGTTACGAAATGAAATTGAGCAGCATTTATAACAAAGATGAATTTTATCCGCAGAAATGGTATTTTTATAATATTGGAGCTGGATTGAAAGATGGGCAGCATGTTATTTTCCTTACCATTAAAATGTTTCCGTGCCGTTACAATGCCGTGAGAAATGAAATTGAATATATGAAGGATGCAAAAATAAAAATAAGATATGAAGAAGGCAGCATGAGCTTCAACAACGTATATGATTTGCTCATTATAGCTCCTTCAAAATGGCAAGACATTATACAGCCATTGATAGAGCATAAAGAAAATCATGGAATAAGGACAAAGTTTATGAGTGTTGAGGATGCCATCTCCAAATATAATGGTCGCGACGATGCTGAAAAGGTAAAATATGCAATTAAGGATGAGATAGAACAGGATGGAATAAAATATGTTTTGCTTTTTGGAGGAATGAAAAGACAGAGCATGAGATGGTGGGTGCCTGTCAGATATAGCCATCTGGATGACAACAGCAGCTGGGAGGCAAGTTATCTTTCTGATCTTTATTTTGCCGACATTTATAAATATGAAGATGGCAAGATTGTTTTTGAAGACTGGGATAGCAATGGAAATGGAGTGTTTGCGGAGTGGAATAAAAACAACAAGGATGTCCTCGATTTATATCCTGATGTGTATGTTGGAAGGCTTGCATGTCGTAATAAAATAGAAGCAAAATCTATTGTTGAAAAAATAATGGCGTATGAAAATAGCAATGCAAAGAATGAAGCATGGTTCAAAAAATTTGTAACAATAGGGGGAGATTCTTTTCCTGACGAAGAAGTTGGAACAGATTATATAGAAGGACAAGTTGAAAATGAGCAGGCAATAAAATACATGGACGGATTTGATGCAATACGCATATGGGTTGAAGGCGGCGACATTGAATTTACGCCCGAGAATGCTGTGAATGTTATCTCGCAGGGAGCAGGCTTCGTATATTTCAGCGGGCACGGAAATCCTGCCTCGTGGGCTACACACCCGCACAACGATTTCAATACATGGATTGATTTTAGCCTTGCAGACATAAAAAGTTTGAGCAATGACGGAAAACTTCCTGTTCTTGTCGTTGGAGGCTGCCACAACTGCCAGTTCAATGTAAGCATATTCAAATTCCTGCAAGAGGGCATATGGGCTTATTATCTTGGAGACATGGCTCCAGCATGCTGGGGATGGCAGTTTTTGCGTAATGGCAAAGGAGGAAGCATAGCCACGATAGGAAATACTGGCCTCGGCTATGGGACGATTGGCGATGGCCCCGTTGACGAGATTCCTGATAGTGTTCCAGATGGCATACCAGATTGCATACAATATTTGGACGGATGGCTTGAGCCACATTTCTTCGAGGTGTACAATCATGGCGGAAAACATGTGCTTGGCGAGGCTTTCGAGGCTGCCATAACAGATTACATAAACAAATTCCCGATAAACTGGGAGATGGACTGGAAGGACAATCCACATACAGCGGATCTGGTCAATTTGAAGACTGTCCAGGAGTGGGTTTTGTTTGGCGATCCAAGCATGCATATAGGAGGATACTAAAATTTTTATTTCTCCCTTTCTTTTATCTTTATGAAAGTAACGATCGTGATGGGCTCAAAAAGCGATGAGCACGTTGCAAAGAAGGCAGAGGAAATGCTGAAAAAATTTGGCATCGAATATGAAACTGTTCTCGCCTCCAGCCACAGAACGCCTGAAAAAGTTAAAGAAGTGGCGAAAAGCGATGCAGATATTTTCATAGCAATAGCTGGTTTATCGGCTTCTTTGCCAGGAAGTATAGCAGCTCATACAACAAAGCCCGTTATAGGTGTTCCTGTTTCTGGAAAGCTTAATCTGGATGCGATTCTTTCCATTGTCCAAATGCCTCCTGGAGTGCCTGTTGCAGCTGTCGGTTTAGACAGAGGCGACAATGCCGCCTTGCTTGCAGTCGAAATCCTTTCTTTAAAAGATGAAAGTTTGAGGAAAAAGCTTGAAGAGTATAGAGAGGAGGAGAGGAAAAAATATGTTCAATGAGGAAAAATTTGTCGAAGAAGCTGTAGAGAAGTTGAAAAGCGCTGTTAAGGGAAAAGCAATTATTGCAGTTTCTGGAGGTGTTGATTCAAGTGTGGCAGCCAAGCTCGGAAGCATGGCATTGGGAGAAAATTTGGTTGCAGTATATGTCGATACAGGGTTAATGAGAAAAAATGAAAGTAAGGAGGTGGAAGCGTTATTCAAAAAAATGCCATTGAAATTTGTTAAAGTTGAAGCTGCTGACAGATTCCTGCAGGCTTTGAAAGGAGTTGTTGATCCCGAGAAAAAAAGAAAAATAATAGGAGAGCTTTTCATAAAGATTTTTGAGGAAGTTGCAAAAAAGGAGAAAGCCGAATACTTGATACAGGGAACAATAGCTCCAGACTGGATTGAAAGTGGAGGAGGACTTAGAGATACAAT
This sequence comes from Thermoplasmata archaeon, assembly GCA_021163175.1. Lineage (GTDB taxonomy): Archaea > Thermoplasmatota > E2 > UBA202 > JdFR-43 > JAGGXW01. The sequence continues at coordinate 4,399 of JAGGXG010000149.1, read as the reverse complement.
AAAAAGCCATCATAATGTTGGTGGATTGCCTATGAAAATGAAGCTTAAAATCGTTGAACCTTTAAGAGATCTGTATAAAGATGAGGTTAGAAAGCTGGCTAAATATCTGGGCTTAAAGGTGGCGGAACGCCAGCCTTTTCCCGGGCCTGGTTTGGCAATACGCATTATAGGAGAGGTGACAAAAGAAAAGCTTGATATTGTAAGAGAAGCATGCCACATTGTTGAGGAAGAGATTGAGAAAGAGGTGGAAAAAGGAATGGAAAAGCCATGGCAGTATTTTGCAGTCTTGCTTCCAATAAAAAGTGTTGGGGTTCATGGAGATAAAAGAGCATATGGCTACACAATTGCGATAAGAAGCGTGGATAGCATAGATGCTATGACAGCTTCATTCACCCATTTGCCTTACAGCTTGCTGGAAAGAATAGCAACGAGAATAACGAATGAAATAAAAGGCGTGAATAGAGTTGTGTATGACATAACAAACAAGCCGCCAGCAACTATAGAGTGGGAATGATGGAATGGGAAAGATGGAAGCCATTGTATGAAAAAATTTTGAAGGAGTTTGGATATGATGAAAAAAAGGATAGAGAGGCTGCCATCATTGCAAATGAATTAGCCAACGGTTTAAAAAGAGCAGGCGTTGAAAAATTGAAGAGCATGATTCAATTCAAGCCTGCCGCCATATGCGGCGCCGCCCTGCGGAAAGAAGACATTGCGAGGGCGAGGGGCGTTGTCATTGCTGCCGATGAAGCCACATCTCTTCTCATGGCTCATGGAAAGATTCCCGATATAATTGTTACAGATTTGGATGGAAATATGCAGGATATTCTGGAGGCAAATAAAAAGAAAAGCATTGCAGTTGTTCATGCTCATGGTGATAATATAGAGGCGTTAAAAAAATGGCTTCCCAAATTCGAGGGCTACGTCGCCATAACAACTCAAACAGAGCCTTTTGATGGCGTTTACAACTTCGGAGGTTTTACCGATGGAGACAGGGCATATTGCATGGCCCGTCATTTTCATGCATGCAGAATTTTTCTCATAGGATTTGATTTTGAAAACGTGGTTGAAAAAGAAGGAAAAGACGCCATGATAAAAGCAAGAAAGCTAAAATGGGCTGAAAGAATAATAAAATGGTATGATATGTTGTGAAAAATGAAAGATTTTCCAAAAAGATTATTTGAAATGGCGCAATATTTTTAATGCATAAATGCATGATAAAATGATGAGAAATGAAGTGGGAATAATCCATTTTAATTCTGAAAGGAAAAGTTATGTGAATGAAAATTTTGGGTATTTGGAGTTAGGGGACAGATGCTATTGGAGGTGAAAAGATGGGCTCGTTATATTTAAGTAGGTTAAAATCCAATGAACGTGATGAACTTATTAGGAAACTATGGGAGACACAAAATCATAAATGCTTTATTTGTGGTGAAGAAATAGATTTAGAAATTCACAAAATAGACATAGATCATGTAATCCCATTAAAAATTGGAGGCAAAGATGATCCGTCAAATTTTGCCATAACTCATCATTCTTGTAATCGCTCAAAGCAAGATGCCGACCTTAGGATAGCTCGAATTCTCCATAATTTTTCTAAGATCTCAGAAAAGACCCTTGAGAAAAAAGGCAATGCTCCAAACCTTAGTGATGTATTTGCTGAATATGGTGGAGCAAAATATAAATTAAGGTTTAAGATTGATGGAAATGCTATAAAATTCTCATTTCCAGAAATGGGTGACAACACGATCTATGAATATCCTATATTTGAAGATAGACTCAGTGGATTTAGATATTTTTTTGCGGTTTTCCCCATTGAATATTTACATCATGATGAAAGAATAAATCCTCGTTCAATTGGAAAAAACATATCTAAGCTAATCAAGGAGTTCTTTCTAAAACGTCCTCAACTGCATATAACATTAGGATACATTATAACAGATAATGAATCTTCGGAAATTAGGGTTTTTGATGGTCAGCATAAAGCTGCCGCCCAAGTATTATTGGGTGTAAGGGAGCTACCTGTTAGAGTATTCGTTAATCCAGACTTAGATGTCTTACTCACTACGAATACAAATGCTGGGACTACTTTAAGGCAGGTTGCTTTTGATAAGTCTGTACAAAGACATCTTGGAAGTGCATTGTATATAGAAAGAGTTGAAAGATATAAAAAGGAACGAGGGTTAGCAGAGGATGATTACAGTTTTTCAGAAGCAGATTTGGTAAAATATTTTAGAGGTGAATCACGGGAAATGAAAAGATATATATTGGACTCAATAAGAGATTGGATTACACATAATCCAGACAACAAGCTTAAAGATTTTATAGACTTTGGAGGGAGAGCCAAAGAAAAACCACTATCGTATAGTACCATTGAGAAAACATTCTATTCGTTTTTATATATAGAGATGCACTACAAACACCCATAAATTATAGATTAGAAGAGGGAGAAAATCCAAGGGAGCTTGAGAAACAACAAATTCTTAGGTTAATGAATATCATCGCTGAGGAAATTTATATTGGAAGATTTGATCCTGATATAGGTACCTATAGGATAGAAAATAGAATACAAAAAGGGGAAAACATTCCAGAGCCTCACCTAATTGCATATAGAATGAGTAAAGAAGAAATAATATACAATTGGCTTAAGTATGTGGCACAGATAATAAAAAATTATTTCATAATGCAAGGAAAACCCATAGATGAAAATAAACTATTCCAATATAGTTTTCCGGAACCATTATGGGATAGGATAAGAATATTTGTTAGAAACCTAAGAGATCTCCCAATATGGGTGAATAAAGAATTGTCCAACACTGTGTTTGGCGGAAAACAAAATTATGAATACTGGCAAACTATATTTGAAACAGGTAAAACGCCACAAGGATTCCAGGTATTACCGCATCCAATCAACTTAATGGATATGATCAAAGAGTGAGTACGTCTCACAAAAGCAGTATCTGGCTTCACAAGCTTTCACTTGCCTCTAAATTCTTGTAAAACTTTAAATAAAGAAAACACTTATAATTCTATGAAGAAAATACATGGTATATTGATTGCCTTGCTCCTTGTAGCAATATATTCAATGGCTCAGCCAAAAATAAATAGTATAACAGATGTTCCTGATCCTGTTGAAGTTCCGGGATACAATAATATAACAGCAGATATAACGAATGCATCGCAAGTATATGTTGAAATTTATTATCCAAATGCAACACTCATGGGAAATTACTCGATGACAAATATAGCTTCCACAACAACATGGTATTACAACAATACATATGCATATCCTGATCCTTTAGGCACATATTCATATATTGTAAAAGCTTACAATTCCACAGGATGGAATGTTTCATCCAGCTATAGTTTTACATTGCAAGATACTACATCTCCATCAAGTTCTGTCGATGCTTTACCAAAATACTGGTATAATTCCACAGCTTCCATAACTGCTACTGCAAACGATAACTACAATGTTTCAAGTGTAACTTTAAAATATCGCTATAGCAGTGATAACGCTACTTGGAATTCTTGGAATGATTTTGCTATCGATAGTGCTCCACCATGGCAATGGAACTTTAATTTTCCAGACGGCGAAGGCTTCTACCGATTTCTAACGATAGCCAGAGATGATGCAGGAAATGCTGAGTCATGGCCCACAATTTATGATGAAAGCGCCGCCTATGATGTCACGCCTCCTTCATCGAGCATGAATGCAATATCCTACTGGCATACTTCTTTGCCAATCGTAATAAATGCGACAGCCTCCGACTCGCTATCTGGCGTAAAAAGCGTTACCATGTATTATCGCTATAGCAGTGACAACGCTACCTGGGGAACATGGCAGAGCTTTGCCATCGACAGCTCGCCACCATATCAATGGAATTTCAACGCTCCAAATAGAGATGGTTACTATGAATTTTTTGTTATAGCGGAGGACAATGCAAGTAATAGCGAGAGCAAAAGCGCAGCGGAAGAAAAAGCTGGAGTGGACACAACACCGCCATCGACGCATATATCAGCAATGCCATCATACGGAAATCATATAACTTCTTCTGCTTCTATAACGCTTTCTGCAACAGATGCAATTTCTGGAGTCAATGCAACATATTATCGTATATGGAATGGAAGCTGGCATCCCACGCCTGGGGGTGGCGCTGGCAAAGGAAACAATTTTTATGTTTATTCTGGAAGCTTTTCATTGACAAAAGAAGGAACAAACTATGTTGAATATTATAGCGATGACAATGCAGGAAATGAAGAAGCAACCCATAACAAAAGCTATATTGTTGATGATAGCCCGCCGGTCATATCAGGTGTTACAGCAAGTCCATCATCGCAGGTTTCAGGAGGAAAGGTAAACATAACATGCGTTATTATAGATTCGACAGGTGTAGAT
>JAGGXG010000029.1 GCA_021163175.1 Thermoplasmata archaeon | reverse complement strand
TCTATTTTTACAATTTTTCCATCCTTTCTTTTTATCCTGTAATATCCTGGTTTTCCCTGATCCTTTCCCTTAAGTTTTCTCTCCATGGCTTTGATTATTTTTTCCTTATCCTCATCAACAACGAGTTCTTCGACTTTTTTTCCTATTAGCTCATCTGGACTATATCCGGATGCTGTTGCAGAAGCATTTACAAATTTCACCTTTCCATTCTGAATGACAGCAATACTGCTGTAAAGCTGATTGAGCAAGTATTCATACAATTCTTTTTCTTTTTTTAATCTATCTTCAACAACCTTTCTTATGGTTATATCTTTCGCAACCCCAAAATAGTTGTCTCGAAGCTTGTTTATGGTTATAAGAACATCTATTGTTTTTCCATCCTTTCTAACCATTTTTGTCTCAAAATCTTTTACATAATCATTTGCTTTGAGTTCTCTTTCTATTTCATCCCATTTCTCAATGAAATTTTTAATATGCTTCTTGAAAACCTCGCTCCTTTCATAGTTGAGCAGATACGAAAACATTTCATTGACATCCTTTATGTAGAAATTTTTGGAAAGCAAAAAAGCCATATCTTTTATTGATTTAAATGCATCCTGATATAAACTTCCATCGCACTGGGAAGCCATCTCAATTTTTTTGAACAATTCCTGAACATCCAGCTTTCGCCAAAAATCTTCTCTAACCTGTCTTTTTACATCCATCAAATGCAACCTTATTGCTTCCTTGCAGAAATCTGCAACACTATTATAACCCCATTCTGGTTTTTTCTCAAGTAAATTCTGTAATATCTCATACAGTTCTTTTGGAAGTGAAATAGTACTATATTTTACCATACGAAAGGTTAATAGCCACCCCATATTAATATTTTGTTGTTGTTCTGTCAGAACAATTTTGCTCTCACAGAACAATGCTATCTTATTATGCACCCATCTTTCACATTCCCGTCTATTCTTATTTCCCCTTTTTCATCCTTCAATGGCTTGTCTCTGTAGAAAGCCTTTCCATCCTTTGTAACAAGTTTTATTTTCCTGAATTCATCATATGTTATTTTTTCAACAGGATTGCTTTCTATTCCCTCAACAAATATACGTGAGCCTTCTTTTCCTTGGGGTAAAAGCAAATAAGCTCTTTTGCCGTCGTCGGCAGCCAAAAGCATGCCTTCCGATGTTATGCCACGTAATTTAGCTGGCTTTAAATTGGCAAGCAAGGCTATTTTCCTTCCTTTTAAATCCTCCTCGTTATACCATTCTTTCAAGCCTGCAACTATGGTGCGTTGTCCAAGTTCACCAACATCTACTTTCAGAACATATAGGCGATCAGCATTTGGATGATTCTGCACATCAACTATTCTCGCAATTCTTATATCAAGCTTTGAAAACTCATCTTCAATGATGTCCTTAAGATCCAGTTTCCTGAATAATGGAGCTGGAGATGAAATTTGATTGGGCTCGATATCATCAAAGGCTTCTTCCCATCCATGCTCATGCACACTGTCATCATATCCAAGCATTTTCCATATTTTGTCTGCTGCATTAGGCATATATGGAGCGGAGACTATTGCAATCGATTTTATTATCCTTGCACAAACATGAAGAACGCTTGCACATTTTTCTCTGTCTTCTTTTATCAACTTCCATGGCTCACTTTCATTCAGGTATCTATTTCCAAGCTGTGCAATCTTCATTATTTTCTTCATTCCATCCTTGAAATGACATTTTCCTATGGCATCGTCAATTTCCTTTATGATGTTATGCACTTCTTCAATCAATTTTTCTCCTTTTTCCTCCTCCTTATATGACGGAATCTTTCCAAAATTTTTGTGTATGAATGTCAAAACACGGTGTATGAAATTTCCGTATATGGCGACGAGCTCATTATTATTTTTTGCAACAAAATCATCCCATTTCCAATCTGTGTCGTGTTTTTCTGGCATGTTGATTGCAAGATAATAACGAATGGCATCAGCATCAAACTTTTTCAAAACATCAGGAATCCATATACCAATGCCTCTTGACTTCGAAAACTGCTCTCCAGATAGTGTGAGATATTCATTGGCAGGCACATCATACGGCAAATTGAGCCCGCCGTGCGCCATGAGCATGGCTGGCCATATTATGGTATGGAATGGGATGTTGTCTTTGGCGAGGAAATAGTAATGTTTCGCCTCGCCTTTCCACCATTCCTTCCATTTATCTGGTTCGCCAATTTTCTTAGCCCATTCCATCGATGCTGAAAGATAGCCTATTACGGCATCAAACCATACATATATCCTTTTATTTTCATAGCCTTTTATGGGAACTTCCACTCCCCATTCAAGATCGCGAGTTATGGGGCGATCTTTCAACCCTTTTTTAATGAAATTTTGGGTGAATCGTAGCACGTTATCTCGCCAGAACTTCTTTGATGAAAGCCATTGCAGCAAAGGCTCTTCAAAAGCAGAGAGCTTGAAAAATAAATGCTCCGTTTCTTTCAGCACAGGCGTTGTCCCACAAATCTTGCATTTTGGCTCAAGAATTTCTTCAGGCTCGAGAGTTGCTCCACATTCCTCGCACTGATCTCCTCTTGCTTTTCCTCCGCAATAAGGGCAGACTCCTTCTACATATCTGTCCGGAAGGAAACGATTGCAATTGGGGCAGAAAAAAGCGAGCATTTTCTTTGGATATATGTATCCATTTTCGTAAAGGCGAAGGAAAAAATCCTGCACAACTTTTTTATGAAATTCACTGCTTGTGCGTGAAAAATTTTCAAATTTTATTCCAAGCTGGCGTATATTTTCAACATGCTCAGCATGATAATGATCGACGATTTCTTTTGGAGTGACTCCTTTTTTCTCTGCCGTTATTGTTATGGGGGTTCCATGCTCATCACTGCCTGAAACCATCAAAACAGCATTGCCTTTGAGACGATGATATCTTCCAAAAATATCGCCAGGAAGCAAAGCCCCAGCAAGCGTTCCAAGATGAAGTGAGCCATTGGCGTATGGCCACGCAACTCCTATGAATATTCTCTCCATGCACATAATTCCTTCTATATATAAAAATTTTAAAACGATGGACAAGATGGCTCTTTTCTTTATCTTTTGATGTACATTCCATTATTTTAAAATATCTTTATAATCATCCATGAAGCAGCTATTATCAATATG
>JAGGXG010000088.1 GCA_021163175.1 Thermoplasmata archaeon | reverse complement strand
TTTTAGGACTCAATGGAGAGTATGTAAACAGTGCTACAGGAGGCGTTGTATGCAATATTCCTTGCTGCAATATTCCAGACATTATAACGGAATTGCTTTCTTTATCAATTACCATCACGCTAATCTGCCAATGGTAAATATCTTGTGTAATATCCTTAAATAGGGTTGGACAATCTATTTTTATATAATCACCGACATCCCATCTTTTGTTGTTTCCCGTGTCGTAAAACATCGAATTTCCACCCAAAGAAATGCTGTGATTATAATTTTGCAACATGTTTTTTGTAAAGCTGAATTCATGGCTTTCTTCTTCTCCAAGCCATATTATAACGCGAATATTTTGCAGTTTTAATGAATCTCCTCCATTGTGCTCTACTATTGCATTGTAACTCTCGTCCATATATCCAACTAAATTGACATGTGGCGACGGAGTAGTGCCTGTATTTGAGAATACATATACGGCGAGAACTGAAAATGCAGATATAGCTATAGCTAAAAGTAGGACTGTTCCAATAACTTCCGATACGCCTTCATTCCCCAATTTAAATTTCATACTATTCATTTTCATACGCCTTATTAATACTTTCCTTTACTTCGCTAACTTTTTGCTAACATTTTAATATCAATCTTTCTATATATAATTTTCGTTCAATTTTAAAATACTTTTATTATTATGAGATATGCCATTCTTTGATGAAAAAATTGAAAAGATGCCCCGTAATAAGCTAAATGAATTAAAGCTACAGCGCCTTAAAAAAATTGTTTCATATGCATATGAAAATGTTGCATTTTACAGAAAAAAATTCAAAGATGCTGGAATCGAGCCAGACAGCATAAAAAAGCTTGAAGATATTGAAAAGTTGCCTTTTACAACAAAAGATGAACTCCGTCAAAACATGCCTTTTGGCATGCTTGCTTTGCCTTTAGAAAACTGCATCGAGTTACATGCTTCATCTGGCACAACAGGAACGCCCGTAACAGTATGCTACACAAAGCATGATATCGAGATATGGGCAAATGTTATGGCTCGCTGCCTTTCTATGGCTGGCTTGACAAAAAAAGATATTTTTCAGATTCCAATACCATATGGAACTTTTACAGGAGCCTTTGGCTTCCATTACGGCGGGCAGCTGGTGGGGGCGATGATTGTGCCGAGCGGGAAAACAGACAGCCAACGTCAGATTCAACTTATGCAATACTATAGGACAACTTTTATGGCTGGTATTGCATCATATGCCATACATCTCGGGCAAGTTGCAATGAAGATTGGCATTGAACCTTCAAACCTTAACGTAAGGAATGGAATATTTGGAGCGGAAACATTTACAATGGAAATGAAAAAAAGGCTGGCGAGGATGTGGGACATGGATGTTCATGATATATATGGCTTGACAGAGATGTGCGGGCCTGGAGTGAGTGCTGACTGCGATGCCCATGATGGTTTGCATTTATGGGAAGATCATTTTTTGCCAGAGATAATAGATCCAAAGACAGGCGACACCCTAGGAAAAGAAGAGGAAGGCGAGTTAGTTTTAACTACGCTTACCAAAGAAGGAATGCCAATCATAAGGTATAGAACGAGAGATATAACTTTTTTATATGATGGTGAATGCGAATGTGGCCGCACCCATGTAAGACATGCTCCTATAAAGGGGAGAAGCGATGATATGATAATTGTAAAGGGAACAAATCTTTTCCCAGGGCAAATCGAGGACGTAATAATGAAAAATGAGCATATAAGCGAGAACTGGCTCATGATTATAGAAAGAAATGATATGGATGAGATAACTGTAAAGGTTGAGGCTAAAAAGAAGGTAAGCAATGAAGAAGCGAAAAAAATTGCAATGGATTTGCAGCAGAAACTTCGTATAGCAACAACTTTAAGGATGAATGTCGAAGTTTTACAGCCAGATAGTTTGCCAAAGCATGAGGGAAAGGCAAAGCGAGTTATAGATAAAAGAAAATGAATATTGCGGAGCTTTATATTCTCCTTCATTTAAAATATGCTGGCATTGAATATGCAAAAATGATTTCTAAAATATCTGGCTTGCCCTTGGAAGATGTAAACGATAGCATTAAAAATTTGATGAATAAAGGATATGTTGAGAGAGCTGAGGGAAAAGCAATAAAAAGAAAGGATGCAAGATTTAAAAAAGCAAAGGAAGTTCATAGACATCATAGCTATTACAGGCTTACAGAAAAAGGAAAGTTGTTGCTACGAAAAATAGATGAAAAATGGCTGAATGAACATTTTAACTTAATGGAATTCAAAAACAGAAAATTTTCAAAGGCTATGCAATACTTCATTGAAAAGCATATTGGAAAGCCATTTAAAATGGGTGTGCATTAATATCATGATTGGCAAGCCTCGTGGAACGAGAGATTTTCTGCCAGATGAGATGGCTAAAAGAAGATGGCTTGAAAGCAGAATGAGGCAAATCTTTGAAAAATATGGATATGAAGAGATAGCAACACCAACTTTCGAAAATTTGGAACTTTTTACATTAAAATCTGGCGAGCAAATAATGGAAGAAATTTATGCATTTGAAGATAAAGCAGGAAGAAAACTCGCTTTACGTCCTGAGCTAACAGCCCCTGTTATGCGACTCTATGTTGAAAAATTGCAGATGGAAGCAAAACCATTGAAATTCTATTATTTTGGCAACTGTTTCCGTTATGATCGCCCTCAAAAAGCTCGCTACCGCGAATTCTGGCAATTTGGGTGTGAGTTGATTGGCAGTAATAGAGCAGAGGCCATAGCTGAGTTGATAGCAATGTCGTATGACTTGCTGAAAAGCATTGGGTTGAAAAATATTGTTTTGCGTATTGGCAATCTTGATATACTAAGGCGCTTCTTGGATAGCATAGGAAAAAATGACAGGCAGATTATGCGACTCATAGACAAAAAAGATTTCGAAAGCCTAGAAAAAATAATGGGAAACGATTTCTTCGCTTTCGAAAAATTCATAGAAACAAAAGATATCGACGCCATCAATTTTCCCGAAGCAAAAAGGATGAAAGAAATTTTATCCTTCCTGGATGAATTTTCCATTCCTTACAATCTTGATTTGGGTATTGCGAGGGGCTTGGAATACTATATTGGCATTGTTTTTGAAATCGATGCCCCCAAGCTTGGAGCCGAAAAGCAGATAGCGGGCGGCGGCGAATATAACCTTGTAACCCTGCTCGGCGGGCGGCATGTTCCTACAGCTGGCTTTGCCATCGGTTTTGATCGCGTGCTTATTGCTCTGGAAAGCGAAGGTTTTAAGTTTCCTTTGCCTGAGAAGCCAGTTTATGTGGCGTACATGCATGGAATGGTGAGGGAAGCAATAAAGGTGGCGAGGATGCTCCGCAGTAAAGGAATTAAGGTAAGCATGGATTTGATGGCTCGCAATATTTCAAAGTCATTGGAATATGCAAACAGGAAGGGAATGAGATATGCCGTTATAGTGGCTCCAGATGAATGGAAAAATGGAAAGGTTCTGCTTAAAGATATGGAAAAAGGAGAGCAGGAAGAGGTGGAAATAGAAAAGATTGTTGAAAAGATATAGTTATTCTTCCACAACACGCTTTGCTTTTCCCTCGCTCCTCGGCAGACTATTTGGCTTCACTATTTCCACTGGCAGATGCAGATTGAGTATAGCATATATTTCATCCTCTATTTTTTTAGCAAGCTCATCAAGATTGCCTTCTTTATATCTCTCTTCAGTTGGTTCCACCCTTACATGCAAAGTTGTCATTTCATGCTTTTTTGTCTTTACAAGCTGAT
>JAGGXG010000140.1 GCA_021163175.1 Thermoplasmata archaeon | reverse complement strand
GCCTGTCTGGAAAGGCTGAGCACCTCATCAAAGCTGATTTGATGCTCATAGCTCCATGCACTGCAAACACGCTTGCAAAGATTGCAAATGGAATAGCAGACAATGCTGTTACAACTTTTGCTCTCGCCAATAAAAAAATTCTGATTGCTTTAGCCATGGATGGAAAAATGTACGGAAATGAAGTTGTTCAGCGTAACATTGAAAAATGCAAAAAGCGTGGAATCGCTTTTATAGAGCCAAAGATGGAGGAAGGAAAAGCAAAAATGGCTGACATTGAAGTCATAGTGGAAAATGTAATGAGGGCTATAAGAAAAAGCATTGATAAAAAATTGCTCATCATTGGCGGGCACACAATGGAAGCCATAGATGACGTTAGAGCAATAACGAATTTTTCATCTGGGAAAATGGCTCTTGCTTTGGTAAGAGAGGCATATGAAAGAGTTGAAAACGTCGAGGCATGGCTTGGAAACATTGAATGCCCGAGCTATATAAAAAATTGTAAAAATTTTGGCAGCCTCGATGACCTAATCAAGCTTATAGAGAATGCTGGAGAATATGATGCAATAATAAATTGTGCTGCCATTTCGGATTTTATAGTTGAAAAAAGAAAAGGAAAGATTGAATCGGGAAGGGAATTAACATTAAAACTTGTTCCAGCTCCGAGAATAAACAAAATGTTGCGAAACCATGCAAAAAAGCTCATAATATTCAAATTGGATGAAGAAAAGAATTTGATGGAAAAGGCGAGGAAAAGAAAAAAAGAAGATAAAGCAGATTATGTCATAGCAAATCCAATTGAAAATATTGGAAGAGATGAGGGAAGAGCATATATCATAGGGAGGAAAGTGGAAAAAATAGAGGGAAGCAAAGAAAAGATTGCAAAACATGTTATTGATTTAGTATGAAAGCCATGGCATTCTCTCCAGCCCACATAACCGGATTCTTCCAGATTTTTTTAAGCGATGATGAGAGAAAAGCAGGCTCAAAGGGAGCGGGAATTAGCTTGAGCCTTGGAAGCTATGCATTCGTAAAGGAAGCAGCACATTTCAGAATGAGCAAGAAGGCGAGTGTTGCAAGAGACGCTGTAAAAAATATAGGAAAGAATTTTGAGGTTATAATAAAAAATGAGCTTCCAGTGTCGCAGGGATTTGGAATGAGTGCAAGCTCTGCTCTGGCGGCGAGTATGGCAGCATGTTATATTAGAAGGCTGCCATATGAAAAAGCTCTGGAATATGTTCATATTTCGGAAATAAAACACAAAAGTGGGCTTGGCGATGCCATAGCAGCTTTCCATGGAGGGATGGAAGCCCGTATTGAGCCAGGCTTATACGGAAAAATAAAAAAATGGGATGTGGAAGAAAAACTCCTTCTGCTTGTTGCAGGAAAGGAAGTGAAAACACACGCCATTTTAAATAATGAAAAGATTATGGAAAAAATAAATGATGTTGGAAAAGAATGCATGGAGGAATTTCTGAAAAGGCCAGATTTTGAAAATTTTTTAATGCAGTCAAGAAAGTTCTCTGAAGAAAGTGGCATTCTAAGCAAAAAAATGCTTGATATATTGAAAAAATTGAATGAAGTTGACACAGCTGCAGCATGCATGATTGGCAATTCATTTTTTGCAAGATGGAGCAAAAAAATGAAAAAAGAAATGATGAAATATGGAAAGGTATATGAAGCATATGTTGACAATGAAGGAACTCGTGTGTTAGCAGCTTTTATGTAAAATGTTTATAAATGCTGGTAAAATAATGATGTGGAAAAACATGATGTTGTCATAATAGGGGGTGGAATAGCAGGCTTGACGCTTTCAAAATTTCTGGCTGAATATGGCATAGATTTTGTTTTGCTTGAAGAACACAACGATTTTTTTAAAAAAGCATGTGGTGAAGGCATAACAAGATTCATAGCGGGCTACGATTTTTTTGATTTATATGAAAGCAAAGCTGGAATAGAGAAATACATTGAGGAAACGAACATATATACAAAATATGGAATCCTTCAGCTTTACATGCCTGTTTTGATGACGGACAAAAGAGAGATAGAAAGCGAGTTGGCGAGACAGGCCATGAAAAGAGGAGCAGATATAAGAATGAATGAAAGAGTTGAAAAAATAGAATGGAATGGAAAATTCATTTTACGCCCCCAAAACATAGAAGCTAAATTTCTGGTTGGGGCAGATGGCATCTTTTCGATAACAAGGAAGTTTTTAGGGAAAGGAAAATTAAGATGTGCCATAGCTGTAGAAGGATTAAGCAATGAGGTAAAACTCGATGATGAAAAAATACATATTGAAATGAAGAAAAGCATTGTCAAATACGGCTATTCATGGTTTTTTCCTAAGAGGGAGAAATGGAATATTGGAATTGGCTCAATAAGCATGAAAGAATTCAAAAAAGCTTTCAATGAATTCAAGAAGAGACATAGGGTTGAGAGATGGAAAGCAGGCTATGTTCCAGTATCGAAGCCAGTAGAGCCATATGGAAAAAATGTTATTTTGCTCGGCGACGCCGCCAGCCAGACGATAACAAGTATAGGCGCAGGAAACATGCCATCAATGATTTGTGCTAAAATAGCAGGAGATGTCATAAAAAAATTTTCCGCTCATGGTTTTAGAGACATCGATACAAAGGAATATGGAAATGCTCTTCGCCCCATAACAAAGATGTTAAAACAGGATCATAATCTTGCATTTGCGATGCATTTTATTGTCAGAAATGAATATTTGATACACAAAATTTTGAAAAAATATATAAGGCAGGCTTCACAATATTACAAAAAATTGGAGAGGGAAAAGGGCAGAATATAGCATCATATGGCTATTCCATTTATGTGCAATGGTTTTATTTTCCCATTGAAAGCGTAGCCATCTATGGTGGCAACGCTTCCAGCCAAACCCTGTAACTCAACATGCATTCTTTCAAGCATGCCATCGCCATCGTAATCGCTTCTTGCCATTCTTCCAGGCAAAATTATTTTGTAGCCATCTATGTAAAAGCTTCCATTCACTTGCTCGATCACACCATTCAATTCAACGAACTCTGCTTTAACTGGCATTCTTAAAAACATTCCATTGATATGGCTTGCTATCAGCGTTTCATTAACAAGCCTTCCATTCACCGCAACATTGCTTCCAACCAATCCAAGCAGCTCGTTCCACACTGTTTCGTATTCTCCATCGCCATCATAGTCGCTCTTTATCGTATGGTTGAGCCACCATGCATCGCCAAAGTATATGGCAATCCCATTAACATAAAACATTCCATTTTCATATGAAAATGTTCCTTCCTCCCTGTCCATGCTAAGAAGATTTCTGTGCATTCTTGCCATTTCATGCATTCTTGTCCTTATTTTCTTCTCAGTCATTTCATGCATTCTCGCCATTTTTTTAACCATGTTTCCAGCATGGTGTGCATTATCATCACCATTGTTTTCAAACACATTTTTTATGCCTATGCCCGCTCCCGCCATCGCCGCAATGGCGATGATGGCGACGAGACCAACAGCCAATACATATCTTTTCATTTTATCACCAATGTTTTAAAATCTGGCATCTATTTATTGATTTACCCAAATTCATCCCAAATCATTCCCTATTCAAGGCTCAGAATGAGGAGAATGAAGAGGGCGAGCATTTCAAATATGTAAGGCAATGAAAAGAGAGCTGGGAAACCAAATATTGCTCTTATTACAGGTAATGAAAGAAAAGATTGTATTAAAAGTATGCCTATGAAAAAAACCAGACCAAGCATGAAATTTGATTTTGTTTTTAGATAGCTATCAAGATATAAAATAAGGAGGGAAAGTAAAAGGAAGAGATTCATTATCAGAATCACATTAAAAAATGTATATCGAGCCATCAACAATTTTTTGCCCTCTTTCCTTTCTATTCTTTTTCCAATATTCTCATAGCTGAAATATGAAAATAACAAAGCTGCTGCAATTCCGATTACAAGCAAAGCCACTATCACCTTTTTCATATTACCTCATCCTCTTTTCATTTATTTTATTTTTCCCAATTTCATCCCAAATTTCATCGAAATACTCCATATTTGCTTCAAGCATATCTGATATGAAATAAAGTTTTCCATATTCGCCTTGCGAAGCCACCAAATTATTTTTCTCAAGAACTTTTAAATGATGCCTCACCGTTTTGTAATCTAAATTTAACGATTCCGCTATCTCATGAGCATTCATTGGTTTCTGGCGTAGCAGATTGATTATCCTAGCCCTATTCAGCCCGCCTGATGTTGAGAGAAGCCAGTAGAGCAATCTTTTTATCTGTTTCAACAGTAGCAATATATTAAAAATTTATAACATTATCCTTGCATGAAAGGAGTTGTTTTACTTTCAGATGGAATTGACTCACCAGTAGCATATTATATAATGAAGAAGAGAATGGAATGCATAGCTGTTCATCTTTCCATGGGCTATGATGACAAAATAAGAGAAATAATGAAATTGCTTGGAGGAAAAATATATTTCGTTCCATATGATGAAATAAAAGAAGAAATTTTGAAAGTTAAAGAAAGCTATAGATGCATAATATGTAAGCGATTCATGTATAGAATTGCAGAGAGAATAGCAAATCTGGAAAAAGCAGGCGTAATTATAACTGGAGAGAACATTGGACAGGTTGCATCTCAAACTCTCGATAACTTAAAAGCAATAGAGCAGGCTGTTGATATGCCTGTTATCCGCCCTTTAATAGCGATGGATAAAGAAGAGATAGTCAACATTGCCAAAAAAATAGGGACATATGAAATTTCGATAATGCAGCAGCATCGCTGCCCGATGGCGCCAAAAAAACCTGTTACAAAAGCAAGAGTGGAGAGGGTGAAGAATGAGGAGAGTGAAGTTGATTTAAATAAAGTAAAAGAAGCTGTTGCAAAAGCAAAAATAGAAATGGTGCAAGAAAATCTGAATCATTAAATTTAATTAATTGAAAAGAAAGAGATAAATATATAAATATATCGTAATCATTATAATTTTAATGCGATTTGTAATTGTAGGGGAGGAAACAAAGTTAACAAAAAAGGTGGAAAAAGCTCTTTCATCAGCTTTTAAGGATGCTTCTTTCATCGAAGCTCGTGCCAAATGGCAGTTTGAGGAAGCTTTGGAAAAAAGTTTCGATGCTGTTATAACAGATTTCGAGCTTTCATGGGGAAGCGGAATTCAGGTTTTAAGGGAGGCAAAAAAAAGAATGCCATTTAAGCCAGTTATCATGCTCATCGATGCTGGCATGCAGGAGGTGGCAGCGCAGGCTTTGAAGCGAGGCTTGGATGATTATGTTTTGAAGGGCGAGATTGAGAAAATTTCTTCAGCTGTAGCAAATGCGATTGAAAAGTGCAGGGCCAAGGAAAAAGAGACAATGCTTTCCTCCATAATTGAAAATGCAAGAGAGGCTGTTGTAAGCGTAGATGGCAATGGCAACATAATATATGTTAACAAGGCAACTGAAAAAATTTTTGGATGGAAAGAGGAGGAGCTTATAGGTAAGCCAATCTCAATTATGGCTGTCGATACTGAAGAACAAAGGAGGCAGTTTGAAGAGGCGATAAAAAGAGATGGCATGACATTTGAAACAGTTAGAAAAGACAGGAATGGAAACCCAATTCCTGTTTTGATGACTGTCGTGCCATTCAAAGAGGAAAAAGGAAGGCTTTTATTTTCATCTGGCGTAATGATCGATATAAGAGAAATCAAAGCATATCAGTCTAAAATTGAACATTTGAATGAATTGCTAAAAGCAATAAGGGGAATAAATCAGATAATAACGAGGGAAAAAAATGAAGAGGAGCTGATAAAGAAAGCATGCAATTTGTTGCATGAAGTCAAAGGATACAAAATGGTTTGTATTTCATATAAGAATAAAATTTATCTGGAAGGGGACAAAAGAGAATATAAAAAGCTCATTGAAAAAATGGGGAGGGCAGGAAAGAAGAAAATCAATGGAAATGCATATGTAATAAATTTAAAGGAAGATGGAATAAAAGGAAAGTTGTGTGTTGTGCATTCAAGAAATTTTGAAAAGGAA
This sequence comes from Thermoplasmata archaeon, assembly GCA_021163175.1. Lineage (GTDB taxonomy): Archaea > Thermoplasmatota > E2 > UBA202 > JdFR-43 > JAGGXW01. Next base: position 14,183 of record JAGGXG010000140.1, on the reverse strand, counting down.
GAGATTGAGTTGTTAAAGGAGGTTGCAAGCGATATTTCATTTGCATTGCATTCAATAAAGATAAACAAGGAAAAAGAAGAGGCGGAGAGAAGATATCATACTATTGCCGAAATGGCGAGTGAAGGAATATGCATAGACGATGCAAAAGAAAAAATGATTTTTGTTAACGAAGCTTTTGCAAAAGCTTTAGGATATAAAAAAGAAGAGTTGCTTGGAAAAAATTTCACAACGCTTGTTTATAAAGAAGATAAAGAGAAAGTAAAAGAAGAAATAGAAAAAAGGAAGAAAGGAGAAGCGAGCAAATATGAAGTTCGCCTCATCGCCAAGGATGGCAGTATAAAAACATTTTTCGTTTCCTCCACACCAATATATGAGAACGGAAAATTTGCTGGTAGTCTGAGCGTTAATCTGGATGTTACGCAGCTCAAGGAACTGGAAAAGAAATTTGAAGCAATTTTTGAAGGAGCCTTAGACGCCATTTTCATTGAAGATTTGAATGGAAATATTTTGGATGTAAACAGGGCAGCATGCAAATTGCTTGGCTATACAAAAGATGAATTAACAAAAATGAATGTTGCTGACATTGTGCCGAAGGAAATAAGAAAAAGATTTAAAGAGCTGATAGAAGTGCATTTGAAGAGAGGAGGAATAAAGGTTGAAGCTGTAAATATTGACAAAAATGGTAGAGCTATTCCTGTAGAAGTTTCTACAACACTTATTGATATAGGAGGAGAGAAAAGAATTGTTGCAATAGTTCGTGACATAACAGAGCGTAAAAAAATGGAAGAAATGCTGCGAGAAAGCGAAGAAAAATATCGCCTGCTTGCTGAAAATCTGCCTCTTGGCGTTTTCATCTCTGTGGATACTCAGATCATATATATGAATAAATTTGGAAAAGAAATGATGAAAAAGAATTTTCCATCCTTATATGAGAAATTCAAAAAAGAAAAGAAAATTGACTTATCCCTTGCCATTAAAGAATCTGGAGCAAGTGGAAAAAAAATTAAAAAGGCAATTGAAAAGGCAATGAAAGGCTTTCCAGTTACAATAGAAATGAAAATGCCTGCCGGGAATTACATTAATATACGATTTGTCATATTTAAATATAAGGGCAGGAATGCAATACTCGGGATAGCTGAGGATGTTACGGAGCTCAGGATGAAAGAGCAGGAATTAAAGAAAAATCTTAAGTATTTGCAGCGCTTTCACGATGCCACCATAGATAGAGAACTGAAAATGATTGAATTAAAGAAAAGGTTGAAAGAATGCGAGGAGAAATTGAAAAGCATATAGAAAAATTAAAGGAGGAGAATGAAAAGCTCCGCAAAAAGCTTGAAGAGAGCAGGCTTGCATTACTTAACATTATAGAAGATTTAAGAGAAAGCGAAAGCCGTTTCAGAACAATTTTTGAAAATGCCACCGTTGGCATATACCGCACTACTCCAGATGGTCGCATATTAATGGCAAATCCTTTTTTGGTAAAGTTGCTTGGCTATAAAAACGAGGAAGAATTGAAAAAAAGAAATCTAAAAGATGAGCGATATTATGAGCCAAGCTATCCTCGCTCCAAATTCATTGAAGAAATAGAAAAAAATGGCTATTTTCATGGCGTCTCCGCCTGGCGCCGACGCGATGGCTCCCTCATATATGTCAGGGAGAGTGCTATCGCTGTTAGAGATGAAAATGGGAGGACGATGTATTATGATGGCGTCGTTGAGGACATAACGCAATTGAAAAAACTTGAGGAGAGCCTGAGAAAGGCAAAGGAAGAATGGGAGGCTGCATTTAATTCAATAACGGATTTAATAATGGTTTTGGCTCCAGATTATACAATTCTGGAAGTTAATCCAGCTACGTTGAAGGCATTAGGAATGAAAAGAGAAGATGTTGTAGGAAAAAAATGTTATGAAATCTTTCATGGAATGGATAAGCCAGCTAAAGGTTGCCCAATGGAAAAATTGCTAAGAACAAAGAAAGGCGAAACAGAAACAATGGAAATGGAAACACTTGGTGGAGTATATCTTGTAAGCGTATCTCCTGTAAAAGAAAATGGAATAGAAAGAATCGTGCATTATGCAAAAGATATAACCGAGCTTAAAAAAACCATGGAGGCATTGAAAGAAAGTGAAGCTCGTTTTAGAAAGTTCTTCGAAAATGCTCCCGACTATTTTTACATGATTTCTCCAGATGGAAAAATACTTGATGTAAATAAAAGTGCTCTGAAAGTTTTAGGATATAAAAAAGAAGAATTGATTGGCAAACCAGTTTTTACCATATATGCTCTCGAATCGAAACGAAAGGTGGAAAGAATATTTCAGAAATGGAAAAAGGGAGAAAAAATAAAAAATGCTGAATTAAAAATAAAAACAAAAGATGGAGAAGAAAGAATTGTTTTGCTTAGCGTCGATACAGTAAAGGACAGTAATGGCAATGTAATTCATTCTATTTCTATTCAGCGTGATATAACAGAAATAAGGAAAATGGAGGAAGCTTTGAAAGAAAGGGAAAAGAGATATGAACTCATTTTCAACGAAAATCCAGATGGCATTTTCATTTTTGATAGAGATGGCAACATTTTGGATGTAAATAAAACTGTATGCAGTGCTCTTAAGCTAAAAAAAGAAGAAATCATAGGAAAAAATATTAAAAAATTCGTTTCCAGAAAATATCATACTCAATTAAAGAAAAGAATGGAATTGCTCGCGAAGGGAAAGGAATTGAAGCCAGCGAGATATGAAGTAATCGATAGCGAAGGCGGGAGGCATATAATAGAAGTTAGCACAGCTCCAATCGAGGAAAATGGAGAAATTGTAGCATTTCAAGGGATTGCGAGAGATATAACAGCGAAAGCAGAAATAGAGAAATTTTTGAAGGCTGTTGCAGATACAACGCCTGCTGGAATGCTTGTATATCAAAACGATTATTTTATCTATGCCAATAAAGCTGCGGAGAGAATAACCGGTTATAGCGAAGAAGAATTGTTAAACATGCATCACTGGGAGCTCATTCATGAAGATTTCCAAGAATTGGTGAAGGAAAGGGGTAAAAAAAGACAGGAGGGCAAAAAATTAAAGCCTCATATATATGAAATGCCATTTTATACAAAGGAAGGGCAAATAAAGTGGGGTATTTTTTCAACAACAAACATTACTTTTAGAGGACGACCTGCTGGTCTCGTAACATTCATGGATATAACAGAGCGTAAGGAAATGGAAGAAATGCTGCGGGAAAGCGAAGAAAAATACAGAATGGTTGTGGAAACAGCAAACGATGCAATAGCTATCGTGCAGGAAGATGTAATAAAGTATGCAAACAAGCAGGCAGAAAAGTTGACTGGATATAGCTTGAAAGAAATCATTGGTGCAGATTTTGGAAAATTCGTTAGCAAAGAAGAAGCAAAGAAATTACAGACTATGTATAGAGAGGCTTTGAAGAAAAAAATAGAGGGGCTTAGAGGAGAAACATTCATTATAAGGAAAGATGGAGAAAAAAGATATGTTGAAGTATCTCTTTCGATAATATCATATCAAGGAAAAGAAGCAGCCATTGTGATAATACATGACATAACAGAGCGCAAAAAAATGGAAGAGGCATTGAAGGAAAGTGAGAAATTTTTAAGAGATATTTTGGAAAGTATTCAGGATGGAATAAGTGTTCTTGATACAGACTTAAACATTCGCATGGTAAACAGCACAATGGAGGAATGGTATGCTGAAAATATGCCTCTTGTAGGCAAAAAATGCTACGAGGCTTACCAAAACAGAAAGACTCCATGCAAAAAATGTCCCACTCTTAGATGCATTAAATCAGGGAAAATGGAGAGAGAAATCATTTCAGATCCGTTTAAAAATTACATAGAACTTTACGCTTATCCCATGAAGGATGAAAATGGCAATGTGATAGGTGTTGTAGAATTTGTAAGAGACATCTCTCTCCAGAAAAAAGCAGAAGAGGCGTTGAAGGAAAGCGAGAGAAAATATCGCAATCTTTTTGAATCCTCGCCAGAAGGAATAGCTATCATTGGATTGGATGGAAAAATAATTGATTGTAACACTGCAGCATGCTTGATTACTGAAGTAGAGAAAAAGAGTGTAATAGGAAAAAAATTCTATGAAGTTGATATAATTGATGAAAAAGAAATGGATGAGTTTAAAAAGATTTTTGAAAGAAAATTGAAAGGAGAAAGCTTTGGCATTAAAGAATTAAAACTTAAAAATGGAAAAATTGTTGAAGCATTTACAAGCACTTTATATAGAGGTAAGAAGCCATATGCTCTCCAACTTATATTAAGAGATATAACAGAAAGAAAGAGAGTAGAAGAGGCATTGAAGGAAAGCGAGCATCGCTTCAGAACATTGGTTGAAAATGCCCCTGATGCCATCTATATAATAACTGCAAAAGGCTTTGAATATGTTAATCCTGCTTTTGAAAAATTGACTGGCTATACCAACAAGGAGATAACAAACCCTGATTTCTCTTTCTGGAAGCTCATACATGAGGATGATATCCCGTTTATAGTTGAGCGTGAGAAAGCGAGAGAAGCTGGAAAGCCTTTGCCACCCATGTATGCATTCCGTATTGTGAGAAAAGATGGAAAAATAAGATGGGTTGAAGTTACAACTGTGAGTATAGGGAAGAAAGGAGAGGTTAGGGTAGTGGGCATATTGCGTGACATAACAGAACGTAAGAAAGCGGAGGAGGAAATAAATAAGCTATCACGCCTTCACTATGTGGTTGGCAAGAGCATAAATGAAAGTAATACCATACGCCAGCTATGCAGGAAGTTGCTTAAAAATATCAAAGAAATAATGAATGTTGATTACATAAATGTATTCTGGTATGATAAGGAAAATAAAAAGCTGAATCCAATTGTTTTCTACGGCTATCCAAAAGATTTCAAAAGGAAAACAATGAAAAGCTATAAAGTTGATGAAAATCAACCATGGGAAGCCGTAAAGGCAGTTATAGGAAGAAAGGCAAGATACGTGAAGGATGTTAAAAAACACGAACCACTTTCATTCAATTTCGATTTGTATAAAAAATATGATGTGAAGGAACTTTATACCATTCCATTGGTCACAAAAAATGAGTTATATGGTGTTTTGCAGGTGATGAATACTTCGAATAATCCATTGAAGGAAGAAGACAAAAGATTGCTTAAAGCCATAGCGGGAGAGATTGCTGCGGGGATAGCAAAGATAAAGGCAGAAGAAGAAATGATGCGAGCTTTGGAAGAGGAAAAGAAATTCAAGGCTGATACAGCCCATTACTTTTTCAACCCTCTTGCAATAGCAAAAGGATATCTTGAAATAGCAAAAGAAGATGGTGAAACCAAAGAAAAAATTGAAAAAGCTTTAAAGGCGATAGAAAGAATAGAAAAAGTTGTAAAAAATGTTGTTACAAAAGGTGAGATACGTGAATAAGAAAGTTTTGATAATAGATGATGAGCCCGATATACATACCCTGCTGAACCATTATCTTGAGAAAATAGAGGGCATAGAAATAATAAATGCTTATAGTGGCGAGGAAGGCATAGAAATTTACAAAAAGCTTATGGAAAAAGGAGAAAAGCCATCATTGGTTATTCTTGATTTGAATCTTTCTGCCAGTGATGATATCGCCACCATAGATTTGCATCGTATGGGCATGGGAGAAAGAATGGATGGTGTAAGAACGGCGAGAGAGCTCTTGAAGATGGATGGAAATGCCACAATCTGGGGCTATACTGCATGGTTTGGAACAGAATGGGCTGAAAAGTTAAGAGAACTTGGAGTAGAAAAAATACTTGAAAAGCCGACGCCATTTATAGATTTTGCAAAAATGGTTGAGGGCTTTTTAAAGGAATAAATGATGGATTGCAGCAATGGAAGGAAATGCAATTACACATGAAAAACAAGCTTATTTTCTTCTAATCCTGAATAATACCACAACAAATAGAATTAAGATCGCAACAGCCATTATTAAATATAACCATAATGAAAATTTTTCTGGAACTGCCTTATGTTTAATAGCCACATAATCAGTCGCCAAAATACCACCTGAATATCCTTCTCCGTATGGACCAATTGCGAGTAAATACATGTAATTATCTTTTACGTAACATGATGAGGTGGTAGAAAGATTGAATAAAAGAGTTTTATCTGCCGTATTGAAAGTACTAAAATTTTCTGTTGTATTAAAAGAAGTGCAATTTACTATCAAATTCCATTCATTTTTTGAATGATTCCAGAGATACAGGCGTGCATATCTTGTCATATTTATACGGTATGGTTGAGCACCATATCCCTCCCATATTAGTGTAATATTTCCTTTATATTTGATATTGAATTCATATAATGTATATGGATGCCCTTCGCCTGCTGGATCCGAAACAACATATAATCTTTCATCATCTGATGCAGAAATTTTAGAATATTCGTCCTTGCTGATTTCTTTAAATTTCTATATCAATTCTTCCGGAGAAGATTTTGGCTCCATCCTGTTTAATGAACCTCTCCATATGTGCGAGGGTTTCTCATTTTCATTTATAACAATGTGGTTAGGCGTTATAGATATGGCAAAGAATGGCATCATCAAAAACATTCCCACTGTTACCAACACCATCTTTCCTTTCATTTCCCGCCAATATTGTAATGCAACTTTATTTTAACAATTTTCGCCAGCAAATAGCATTTGCTTTTATCCATTCCCTTGAAGGAATAAAGAAATATATATCTTTGTTTATACAAACATGCATGTTATGGTTGTAAATACTAAAGCATATAGGGAAGGCATGGGAAGCGAGGCAATCAAAATTGCAAAAATAATGGAAAGAGTGGGCAGGGAAACGGGCATGCGCATGATCATAGCTGTTCAGCATGCTGATGTGTATAGGGTGGCAAGCAATGTTGAAATAGATGTTTTTGCTCAGCATATAGATGCCATCGAATACGGAAGTCACACAGGATGGATTTTGCCAGAAACAATAAAGGAAGCAGGAGCAAAAGGAAGCATATTGAATCATTCTGAACATCGTCTCACCATAGATGAAATAAAAAAAGGTATCGAAACTTTAAGGAAAAATAAAATGGAAAGCATTGTATGTGCATCAGATAACCAGATTGCTAAGGCTCTCGCTGTTTTAGAGCCAGATTATGTTGCAGTTGAACCGCCAGAGCTTATAGGCGGCGATGTATCAGTAACGAAAGCAAAGCCAAGCGTTGTTAAAAATGCTGTTGAAAATGTAAGAAGCATAAGCAAGGCAAAAGTGCTGTGTGGAGCTGGAATAAAAAGTGGAGAAGATGTGAGAAAAGCCATAGAATTGGGAGCAGAAGGAATATTGGTGGCAAGTGGCGTTGTGAAAGCAAAGAATAAAGAAAAGATTATAAGAGAAATGGCAGAAGCAATGATAGAATGAGGCCATATATCATAATAAATTGTGCTTCCAGCTTGGACGGAAAAATCGCTTTGCCTTCTGGCGAGCAAGCGAGGATATCGAGCGAGGAAGACATGGCGAGAGTCCATAAATTGCGAGCCAGCGTAGACGCCATACTCGTCGGCGTGGGAACAATTCTTGCAGATAATCCAAAGCTTACCGTAAAGAAGGAATATGTGAAAAAAGCAAAAAATCCAATCAGAATAATTCTGGACAGCCATTTCAGAACGCCAAGCGATGCAGAGGTCATGCAGCCAAATGCGCGAACAATCATTGTTACAACAAGCAAGGAATACAAAAAGGGATTGCTCGAAGTAATAAAATGCGGAGAGGGCGATAAAGTAGATCTCGCCAAACTCATGGAATTGCTCTATCAGCGTGGAATAAAAAAACTGCTTGTCGAGGGAGGCTCAACAGTAATATGGGAATTTTTGAAGCATGGCTTATTTGATGAATTCCAGATTTATATAGCTCCTATGATAATAGGCGGCGGCGCCCCAACTGTGGCGGGTGGAGAAGGCATTAAAAGCATAGAGGAGGCAATAAAGCTACGACTCTATGCCATCGAGAGATATGGCAATGGCCTCGTTTTGAAATTCATCCCACAACGGTAACAATGAGGCGGCGTTGTCTTGCTCTGACATCGCATTCTATGAAAACGAGCTGTTGCCATGTTCCCAGCAAAAGTTTTCCATTCTCGATGGGCACGCATAAGCTTGGTCCTATTATGCTTGCTTTAACATGACTCCTTCCATTTCCATCATGCCATCTTTCTTCATGCTTGTAATAGGCGTTGCTTGGAGCAATTCTTTCTAAAGCGGCAGGCAAATCATGCAGCAGGCCGGGCTCATATTCTATCGTTGTTATCGCCCCTGTTGAGCCAGGAACAAAAATGTTAACGATGCCATCCTTTATATTGCTCTGCCTTACAACTTCTTCAACCATTCCTGTTATATCAACGATTTCCATTTCATGTTTTGTTTCCAGTTTTATTTCTTTCCTGTACATCATGATGTGGAATTCTCTATTTCTTCATCAATTTTTCTATAATTTTTTTATCCCTCTCCTCCTTCTCCTTTCTCTGCTGTTTTTCAAGGCGCCAGAATAGCTTGTGCTTCTCAAGAGTTAAAGCATATATTATGCTTCCTATGCCAATCCATATCAGCAAGAAAATAAAGCCATTCATTGCATCTGGCAATCGTAGTATATAGCCCAAAAAGAGTGCTGATAAAAGCATTCCTGCAAGTGATATGATCCACAGCCCCTTCAGTTTAAAACCTGCTTTTTCATATATCTGGGGATGTTTATAAGGCAGAACAAAGGTTGAAGCTGTTATTGCAATGTAAACCAGCAAGACAGCCATATTTATCATCATTACAGCATTCATGAAGGCTTTGGCAAATATTATGATGGCAATCGCTGTTATTCCAGTGATAATTAAAGACCATTTTGGCACCTTGTATTTATTCAATTCAGAAAGCTTTTTAGGAACGATTTCATCTTTTGCCCATGCAAATGAAAGGCGGGATGAAGCGAGTATCGTTGGATTTATATCTGATATTATCGCTATTGAACCAGCAAAAGAAACATACAATGCTATTGCGGAAGGAAGAAAATGTGCAGCAACGCTTGGAATTGAGCCTGTCGAGAAGTCATATGTAGAATAAAAGGATTTTGACATCGCACCATATGTTATTGTGGCTATCAAAACATATATTATTGCAATTCCTATCGTGGAGAGCAATATTCCTTTAGGAAGATTTTTTTCCGCATTTTTGACCTCGCCACCAGCATTGGCTATGGTAGCAAACCCAATGTAGCTGAAAAAAATCAAACTACTTGCTTTTGCAAGAGATGAAAAATCAAATTTTGCTTCATATGCAAGATTTGAAAGGCTCACATGAGGCAGCCCAAAAATTGTGAATAATGCTATTCCAAACATCAAAAGGAAGAACATTGTTGTCTGAATAATTCCATACAATCTTACACCGAGGTAATTCAATGCAACAAATATTATTACGAAAGCTATTGCAATAATTTGTATGTTTTTGCTAAAAAATAGCGAGACACCATGCATGTTGGCTATATCGAAGAAGTTTTGAATTAGTATTGTATCGCCGACAGCCATCGCCGCCAGCGTTGCTATCATGGAAAACCATCTCGCCCACGTTGCAATAAAGCCGAGATATGGATCAAGGATTCTGCTTATAAAGACATATTCCCCGCCTGATGAAGGCATGGCTGAAGATAAAACTGCATAGCACAGGGCAACCAGCAATGCTGGCAAAGCAGCCATAAGATAGGAGAGTATTATCCCAGAGCCCACACGAGCGACACTCTGAATTTGAATGGTTGAAAGGAATAACCCGCCGCCTATAACGGAGGTCATAACAGTTGCAACTACCTCTTTCAATCCAAGCTCTTTACGGAGCTCTTCTTCCATTGATTTCTAAGGAGAAGGGATATTTAGATTTTGCTAAATTTTATTCAATGCGAAAGGCGGTTATTAACATGCTTTTATTGCCATTTTTCGAATATAACTATTGTTTTTGCATTTTTATTTGCACCCATGAATGATGGAAGCATGATAATTACAATAATGGAAAAGCTAAATCTTGTCAACTAATTAGTTAAGGAAAAGGTTATTGGTTTATTTTTGCATCATATTTATGGCATCTTTATCAGCAGAGGACCAACGATTGTAAGGCCCAATCTCTCATATTCTTCACCAACTGTTATAAGAACGATAGCGCTGCCAAATCCAAAAATGAAATTGCTTTTTATTTTTGTTTCTGTTCCCACTGGCAATTTATCGATGACTCCTCCTGCGATTTCATCAGTAAATATTTTTCCAGCAACAGGTACTATTCTAATTGCCCATGGAATATTTTCAGCATCTACATTACCAACATTTCTTACGGTTATTGAAATAGTGCCAAAGAATCCCCGAATGTCTCCTATTTCGATTACAGGAAACTCTCCTTTACCAAAGAATACATCATCAAAACGAATACCTTCAGATGAATTAACTTCCTTCCCTGTTACGTAGCAGAGATACAATCTTACATATTTTATTTCTTCCAGCATACTTTGATTGAAGTAAGGGTTACATATATATTGGAAATAATGCCATTCATTATCCACATAGGGCAAATAAAGTATCCAAGTAACACCCACCTGCTGTCCATTCTTATCCAATCCAGTTATGCCCATATACCCACCATTATACTGAGGAGGAGGTGCATAGTATTTATACCATACCCCAAAAGCATATGTATTGTTTATTGGATCTATTGGTATTGGCTTGATGGTATACCAGTTTGCACCAATGTGTGCTGCTTTTATATTTGTAATTCCTACCGATTTCACTCCTGTATGGGCATATGCACTATCCCAGACAAATTTTACATAACGAGAGCTGGTATGCTCCCACCCATCGGGCAGGCTTCCATTACTGTATTCAAAGGAGGGGTTTGGCGCAAGGTTTTCTTGGAGATATAATCTTTGTGTCCATTCATAAGCGCTACATAAAATACTGCCATAATTATCTATTGGTAGTTGTTGATCAATCCCATCATTTAAAGACATAGATTCTTCTTCATCATTTCTTTGTTTATTCTGTGAAATCATTGAATCATCTTTACCTATTGCCATTGTTAGTGGTGTCAAAAGTAAAAAAACAACTACCACAATAATCAAATTTTTCTTTTTCCATATTTTCATATTATTGCCTCCAAAACTATAATAAAAAATCATTAAAAACTTTTTGTATGACAAATTAAAAATCCACTAATTTAGAACAAAAGAGGAGGAGAATGTCAACCTCTGTTTTACAGTACTGTCAACACCACCATTTTTGTTGCCTCAGCAGGGCGTTAAGCCAGTCTCAAGATATGGTTCGTATCCATTTATTCTTATCTTGCATCTATTTCAGCATACTGCAATTATGAGGCAAATCATTTCCATAAAAAGCCGTAAGACACCATACAAAGGAGAGGGAAAAATTGCTTTATTTAATTTCATCATATTTGAATATGAGTCCTTCTTTCTCCTTTAACTCAACAACAGGCTTTTTCTTTTTCTTCCTGACCATCTCATCATAAGCTTTCTCGCCTCCCGCTTCTTCTATGATGCGCCGTCCTTCCTCAATCTGGCGGAGTATGCTATTGTTTATCGTTGCAACGGTTCCAGGAGCTATTTTGAGTAGCAACTTGAGAGAGCCACCTATGCCATAAGGGAGGCTTTCAAGACGCAGAATAGAGCCTGGCAGAGCATATGTCCACACGCCTATTGAATCCTCTCCAAATTTTGTTATCGGGATGCCCGCCGCCGCCTGCCGCTCTGGCGTTGGCGCTACGTCGGCAGGATACCATTTTCCATCTATGTAGACTTCAGCCTCTCCATGCAGCGTAAAGAAGCCCATGGCGTCATACCATTTTTTCATCAAAGGATCGACTGCAACCAGGGCGTTATACCATGCATCAATCATGGATAAAGCATATAGCTTGTAACGAGCTTTTATTCCTGCTGCCCTGCACAAAGCAACATATAAATTAAGCATGTGCAGACATGTTCCACTTCCTCGCTTTAGAGTGGCTACAGCATCATCAAGTTGGATGAACTCAAGGAAAAGATTCCTTTTAACAAATTCGAACGCATCTCTTGCAAACTCATAGTCATCTTTCTCTCCAGCTCCAAGCTGGTTGGCGAGGGCGACAATTTCTTTGGCGCATGGCTTTACATATAATGTGTCTCGCAAATATTTTTCATTTCTTGCATAGCATTTCATCCATGGCTGGTATTCGGGCAGCTCATATCTTCTCTCCGGCCTTATATAAGTTGCCTTATACCTTGTTTTTTTCAGTGTGCGAAGATTAAAAAGTAAAACTTTGGATAATGAAATGGCTCCCTTAACCATCATCAAAAGCATGGGACGGGGCGGAATGTAATTCTTCTCCTTCATTTCTCTAAAACTAATCATTTTTACCACTCAAATCAACAGCCAGCATTTTACGCATTTCTTCTGCGCAACCACGCATTTCCTCTCCAGCTGCTCTTCTCACTTCAGGATGCAGGGTTATGCTGTTCCTTCCACAGCTGCACTCTCCATTCAATTTTACATTATCTCCAGTTATTATGAAGCTTGGGTAACTCGAAGATAAAGCATCGAGAAATGCAAATCTTCCTTCCTCACCCTCGCCAACTGCTTCGCCATTTTTGTCTAGGACGAGTGGATAATAATATGTGGAGGGAATATGAAGGGCATGTTCTTCCGGGCAATGAATTATGAATCCATTTCCTTCCACCATCGCATACAAATCGAGAATCTGATTTTCAACTATCCCAAGAATTTCATTTGTTCTTTTCCTGAATTCCTTAACAGGTATGCGCTCGTGCTCGTAAATCTTCCATCCCCCTCCTGTAACAATCGCTCCTCTATCTTCCATGTTAAGTGTAACACCTTCTTCCTCAAGCTTGTTCATTGCGAAATGGAGCAAAAATGGGGCGCCAAGCATCCCTGCCAAATCCTTGTTTTTATCTCTCTCTTTAAGCCATCTAACGAGTTTGTTAATTGTCTTTTTATTCTCCCTTTTCATCGCCATCTGTATCACTTTTGATTTGAAACCTCCCATCATTGCCTGCCTTATCAGCTCTGCTGTAACTTGTCTGTCGATGGCACAATCAGGGTTCTTTACAATATGGTAAACAACCTCACCAATCTTTCCGGCGAATATATTTGTTTTGAATGGATTCGACATTAGCCACTGGGCATATACGTTTTCCTTCCAGAATGGGAATGGATATATCATTGTAACAACGCTTTTTGCCAGAGCATATTGGGAGCGAAGCCATGTTTTTTTGTCCCTGGGGATAACGGTATGGCGCCCGCTAGTGCCGCTGCTGTAGGAGATGATGAGCCCAGCTTTGTTAAATGCCGTTATTACATCCTCGAAGGAAGGCTTTTTTTTGTTAATTACAACATTTGGAAGCTTTCCAGTAAATATGTTTGCAAGCCATAGAGCAAATTCTTTGCCGGAAGGATAATCCTTGAAAAATTTATCTTCAAGCAAGGGTATTTTATATAAATCATCTACGCTTTTTATATCATCTGGCGTGACATTATTTTCTTTGCAAAATTTTTGATAAAATGCATTATTTTCATAGTGGTGCTTGAATGTATATTTTATTGCTTTGAAACGCATTTCTTCCGCTTCTTTTTTTGGAGTATCAAAGAAATTCAACGGTTTGTATAGAGCTTCCTCAACAGGAGACCATGGTTTAGGCAATATGTATGGCTCCATTATTTCGTTGAATTTCTTCATGTATTCTTTAAATTCCATCGCCATCTTATTTTATCTTGTTTTAAAACACTTTGTTAAAAAAATTTTTAATATAAATAAATTCGGTTTTAATGCATGTATACTTTTATATCTGCAAGAGGAGGCATCGCAAACATTCTTTTTTCAGACCATATTCAAAATGCATGTAAATGATGAATTAGCATGGAAAATTTTGATCTAAAATCGATAAATTGAACCAATTTTCACTCATTTTGGAAAAGCTCTTTTGCATTTCTGGTTCTGGTTTGTTATCGATCCAGAAACCAGGAAAGCTATCTCTTTAGGATAAGCAGAAGCAGAACAAACATAGCATGTAGAAACTTGATTTATAAAATATGGAAGATGTATGGAAAATTACCCTCGATTGCTATTAACAGATGGAGGCCATGGTATCTGATATTGAAAAGATATGGTATTCATCATGAAAT
>JAGGXG010000011.1 GCA_021163175.1 Thermoplasmata archaeon | reverse complement strand
ATATTTTAAACAATTATACGAAATCAAATTTTTAGTAGAGGCGTTAGATGCCAAGATAGAACATATAGATATCCAGAGAAAGTATAGTTATATGGCAAAATATTCTAATCTAAAAGTAGATGATCGCATAATTTATGATGCACTAGATCAAATTCAGATAACATTTGGAAGACCAAATATAATTATAAAACGAAAAAATAGGGATTATTATACAATTTGGTATGAATTTTCTTTCACCAAATATCTTAGACCAGATTATTTTATATTGAAAGGCAAACAAGATTCTCCCTTCAATGAATCCGTATATGAATATCTACGTACCATAGATGATGATTTTTGGAAGAAAATAATAAATGAATGGAAAGATGGTTTGCATAGAGTATCCTTAGGTTCAGATGATTCATTTTCGTCAGGACCTTCAACTTCAGAGATTGAACAATTTTTGTTAGGTTTAGTAGAACATTTAAAAAAAGGCTTGATTTTAGAATCCAAAGAATCCGAAAGTGATTTTAAAAGTACAAACACATTCCGTCAATTAGAACTTTATCCTAAAATATTTAATAACCAAAAGTTAGTATTACTATCTTGGAAAAAAGTTCCGATTCATATAAGTGGATTTGAAATAATAGAAGATTTTGAAAATGATGAGAATGCCAGAAATAAATTAGTTGAATTGATTGTTAATATGTAAAACACAAAAAATTTGGCTGCAGTCCGTCGCTTTGCTCCGTTAGACGATGTTTGAGGGGGAATATAAATAACTTGACTTTGCCATTTGTATTTTTTACTTTCTTTGGCTTTAACGTAAGATAATGATAGCCCCTTTTTCTTATGTCATTCTTGTTTTCTTTGTGTTTGCTCCGGCATCAAATATAAGCAATGAATTTTTCTGGAATAACATTGGCTATGATTTTCAACATTTGTCTCATGTGCTTTTTATAAATCTGTTTTTGCTAATGACGGCAAAAAAATAATAAAGGAAGGTATGCATATACATTAATGCCTTTCGCCAAATCAAAAGCAATGGAATTTCCAAGAGATGTCATCGTCGGCCATGAAGTCTTGGACAGCGTTAATGAGCTATGCGAACGAGTTAATTTGGAGGGAAAGGCTTTGATTGTAGAGGGAGACATAACAAAAAAAATAGCTGGAGAGAAAGTTAAAGATAAATTGAAAAAAGATTATGATGTTGATGAAATCATTGTTGAAAGCGCAGTAATGAAAGAAGTTAGAAAAGTTACAAGAAAAATAAAGAAAAACGATATCGATTTTGTTATAGCCGTCGGCGGCGGCAGCGTGATCGATGTCGCAAAACTAGCATCGCATAAAGCAAAAATTCCTTTCATAAGTGTTCCAACTGCAGCTTCCCATGACGGCATAGCATCTCCGAGAGCATCCATAAAGCAAAATGGGAGCTCGATTTCAAAAGAAGCTCGCTCTCCTGTTGCAATACTTGCTGACACAACAATAATATCGAAGGCACCATTCAGAATGCTCGCTTCAGGATGTGCAGATGTTATATCCAACTTGACTGCCATACTCGACTGGGAACTTGCTTCACGTTTAAAAGGAGAATATTTCAGTTCTTTTGCAGCAAGCCTTTCAAAGACAGCTGCGGAGTTGCTTATAGAGAATGCAAAGTATATTAAGCCTGGTATAGAAGAAGGAATATGGATAGCTGTAAAATCAATGATTGTTTCTGGCGTTGCTATGAGCGTAGCCAATTCTTCACGCCCTGCCAGTGGGGCAGAGCATATGTTTTCTCACGCTTTAGATGTTATATCGCCAGGAAAAGCCTTGCATGGTGAGCAGTGTGGCGTTGGCGCCATCATGATGATGTATTTGCATGGCGGCGACTGGGAAGCAATAAGAGATGCATTGCGTGAGATAGGAGCGCCAACGACGGCAAAGGAACTTGGAGTATCAAAGAAGGATATAATAAAAGCTTTAACGATGGCTCATAAAATGAGGAAAAGATACACCATTCTTGGAGCAGATGGCATATCCAAGGAAGCTGCAGAAAAGCTTGCTAAAGCTACCGGGGTGATATGATGGTTGTTACATTAATAGGTAAAAAACTGGCAAAGGAAGGTGTTGAATTCATTTATCTGGGAATAACAAAAACCTGTAGAAGTTGCAAACTTAAAACAGTGTGTTCGAACCTTGAAGAGGGAAGGAGATACAGAATAAAGAAAGTGCGGAATAAAGCCCACAAATGTGCTTTGCATGGAGAAGTTATTGCTGTAGAGGTTGAAAAGCTGCCGATCGTGGTGAATGTAAAAAAGGAGCAGGCTGAAGCGACTGCCCTAGAATACCATCCAATAAATTGCGATTTTGTAGGGTGCAAAGAATATCAGCATTGCAACGCTCCAATAAAGGAAAAGGAATACAAAATACTCAATGTGATAGGCGATGTTGAGTGTCCGAAAGGCTACGGGCTAAAGAAAATAGAAATAGACGACATGAAATGAAGGTTTATATTGAAACATATGGATGCGCCGCCGCTCAGGGCGATGCAGCCATAATGGAGGGGATTTTATTGCAGCATGGATATGAAATAGTTGACGAACCTGAACAAGCTGATTTTGTCATCATTGTTACATGCATTGTCATCGATACAACGCAGCAACGCATGATATCGAGAATAAAAAAATTCAAGGAAATGGGGAAAAAAATTGTGGTGGCGGAATGCATGGCTTCTGCATTGCCGGATTTGGTTAAAAAATTGGATGAAAATGCAATACTTCTTCCACCCCGCTACATACATCATATCGCCGATGCAATAGAAGGGAAGCATGATTTCATTGAAAAGCCAAAAGTTGGCTTGCCCCGCAAAATTGGCATTCGCCTCAACATTCCAATTGCAGAGGGATGCCTTTACAATTGCTCATATTGTGTAACGAAGATTGCAAGGGGTCGTTTAACTTCGTTTCCATTAAAAGGAATTGTTGAGGATGCAAAAAAAGCGATAGAAAAGGGATGCAAAGAGCTTCGCCTCACAACGCAGGACACAGCAAGTTATGGCATTGATATAAAAACAAGTTTGCCTGAATTGATAGAAGAGGTGGCTTCCATAGAAGGAGAATTTCGCATCCGTGTTGGAATGATGCATCCTTTGTCGGCGTATCGCATTTTTGATGAGCTATTGGAAGCATATGAAAATGAAAAGGTTTACAAATTCATTCATTTGCCCCTTCAATCTGCATCGGATAAAATTTTGAGAGCCATGCGGAGAGGCTATACCTATGATTTGTTTAAAGAAATGGTTGAGGAATTCAGGAAAAGATTCAAGCATTCAACATTTGCCACGGATATCATAGTTGCTTTTCCTGGCGAAGGCGAGGAAGAATTTGAGGAAACCATAAATGCAATGAAAGAATTGCAACCAGATATAACAAATGTAACTCGCTTCTCTCCTCGCCCCTTCACAGAGGCAGCAAAATTGAAAAAGCTGCCAACTCAAGTAGCGAAGCAACGCTCTCGCATAGCATCCGAGCTTGCACTAAAAATTTCATATGAAAGAAACAGAGAGCTTGTAGGAAAAACATTTAGGGCTTTACTACTCGAGGAAAGAAATGGCTGGATTGTTGGAAAAACAGATGGTTACAAAAGCGTGTATGCAAAAAATGCCACCATAGGAGAATTTGCAATGGTGAAAATAACAAATGCAAAGCTAACGCACGTTGAAGGCGAAATAACTAAATACCAACAATAATTTATATATGGAGGCAGAAATATGAATAAGGGAATGTGGAAAAAGACAATTTGTGTGAGTTTGGCGTTATTGTTTTTGGCATCTGTTATTTCTGTAACAAAAGATAGACATGTATCTAAAATTAATGAAAATGGAGAAATTATAATTCAAAAAATATTGAACGATGCTGAAAATAGTTGTAGATATGAAAATATGGTGATAAGGTTAGATGGCGATGATCTTGAGATTGAAAATAATGACTTTACAACCTCAAATGATGAAATTGATCAGCAACAGACTGAAACGGGCGGCGGCGCCGTTCTATGCGGGCGGTGGATGTGGGCTCAATCTTTTATTCCCACCATGCCTGTGCTAACCAGGGTAGAATTATTGGGGTATAAAAGAGGAATTGTAAATGATTTAACCATTTCTATTAGAAAAAATTTGTATGGAAATGATTTAGCATCTGTAACTGTAAAGCCATCGGAGTTTCCATCTACACCAACCTGGATAGAATTTGATTTTGATGATATTAATGTTATACCAAATGAAACTTATTTCATTGTAATGAGCACTACTGGAGGAGATAATAGAGAAAATTACTATGATTTTTTAGGGAGCAGGAGCGACGTGTATCCATATGGTGATGCCTATATTGGATGGATTTATTCCGGAATAGAAGCATGGGAGATATGGGGAAGAGATAGATACGATGAATTTGACTTTTGTTTCAAAACTTATGGAATAAGGGAAGAATATAATGAGACTGAACCAAAAGAAAAATGGACATACATGCTGTATGATGATGCAGATTTTGAAAATGCTTACGACCCATTAAACAATTTTGAAGCAGAAGTATGGTCTGGTAAAGGTTTCAATGCTGTGGTATTGCAGGATACATATGATGGGCCAGCAAAAATATGGTATATTGATAGATATCACCATAGAAAATTGTTAAAAGAAATGGGCGAGGTAGATATGGGCGATTATACAACACTTAGAGATTTTATCAATTATTGTAAGCAGAATTTTCCAGCGGATAAATACATAATGGACATGTATAACCATGGTGGCGGATGGTGGGGTGCTTGCTGGGATGATACAGACAATTATGATTGGCTAACAATGGATGAGATTCAAAAAGCTTTGAAAGAAACTGGAGGAATCAATATTCTAACGTTCAATGCTCCTTGTCTCATGGGAAATTTTGAAGCAGTTTATGAAGTTAGAGATGTT
>JAGGXG010000128.1 GCA_021163175.1 Thermoplasmata archaeon | reverse complement strand
CGCGGTAGCTCAGTTGGGAGAGCGTACGGCTGAAGACCGTAAGGTCGAGGGTTCGACCCCCTCCCGCGGCATTTTCATGTTTGAAAAAACTATTCTTGCAAGGTTATCAAAGGCTGATTCCTTCTCATTACTCAATGCCATATTTGGAACAACGTCCATATGCCTTCTTTTTTCAAATGAATGGTATGCCTTCATTTTCATCATGCTTGCTGTTCTTGCGGATGGAATGGATGGAACAATAGCGAGAAAATATGGAAGCAACCTTCCCATTATCGACGAATTTGCTGACATGATTTCTTTCGTTGCTGCTCCCTCAGCCACTCTTTTCAACCATTATGGGCTGCCTACCCTTCCTTTCATCTATGCTTATATTTTTGCCTCAATAATCCATCTGCTAAACTATCATTATGGAACAAAAGAGATATTTGTGGGGCTGCCGACGCCCGCCGCCGCCATCGTCATTGCTTCAATTTGCATCCTTTCATTTCCAGCGTGGGCCACGATTCCCATTATTTCAATGCTATCTATCCTGATTTTTCTTCCAATCAAATACACGAGGTTGGAAGGGCTGGAAAGAATTATTGCTCTCATTATTATCATTGTTGCAATATTTGGCGGCGATATCATATTTATTTACATTCTTCTTGCATCCACTTTTATATACATTGCTTTATCTCCTTTCATGGCGAGATGATATAACCTTTCCTTTTCTTCCTCCATTTTCCCCATAAGAGCAAAAGAGGGGGAATCATAAGCATTGTGGTCAAGAAAGAATATATTATGGTTGTGGCGGTTATGAAGCCAAATTGCTGCTCAGGAGGCATTGGAGAGAAAATCAAAACAATGAAACCAGCCACAGTTGTTATGGCAGCCATCATTACAGCCTGCCCAGTATTTTCTATTGCTTCTTCAACAGCATGCAGAACATCACCCGTTTTGTCTGCAACCAAGCGAAAACGCTCCACCACATGTATGGCATATGTTATTCCAAGTCCAATGGTGAGAGAAGTAACCATGACGGTCATAACATTCAGGCTGTAGCCAGCTATGTATATTGTTCCCATTATCCATATCGAAGATATCACAACTGGAATCATTGTTAGCAATCCAAGCAAAGGCTTCCTGTAAGCAATGATAATGACTATGGCAGCAATCACGATACACACTATGGTGGAGCTGAGCTGACTTTTTGTCAGAGATTTCATTATGGTATATATCAGAACCATGCTTCCAGTTATGGTTGCCTTTGCATTTCCATAGCTGCTAACATCTCCCTTCAAATCTTCATACAATCTTTTCATCACCTCATTACTGTTTTCAAGATGAGTGAGTTTTGTATATATTCTTATAACTGTAGCATCATATTTTCCATCATTTCTGTGCAAAATGCTTTTCGTGCGTTGAGAAAATTTTTCATTTTCATAAAGATAATTATAGAACGATATGACATCTTTATTGCTGCCAGGAATTCCATCATTTCCCACATTGAATTTCTCCTTCAGACTTTCATTCTCCTTTATCGCATCCTGCATTATTAAATAGATGCTATCTGCCTTTATTCTCCCATCTGGCAATTTTGCAACATAGGCATCATCACCAATATTCTCCATTGTTTTCTTTATTCCTTTTAACGCATCCACACTTGCAACATTTCCCTCAATCAATATATATTCCTGATCCTCACCCGCAGATGGGAAATATTTCGGCAATTTTTCCATGGCTTTTATTGCCTCGCTATTCTTTGGCATGAACTCTTCGAGGCTGAAAGAAGTTTTCACATTTATGGCAGCTGTTCCCATCAAAATCGTTATTATTGAAACAAGTGCAATAACTTTTAATGGATTTTTACATAACACGTCCGATAACCTTTCCATTATTTTTCCCGCTGAAAATCTGCTTTTGCTTTGCTTTGCTTCAATTTCCTTTCCTCTGTCAAGCAGGTATCGGAGGGCTGCTTCAAATGTTATTGCAATTATGAATGTGTAGGCTATGCCTATGGCTGCGAGGATGCCAAAATCTCTCACGCTCGGAATACTTGCTGAAAGGAAGGAAAGGAATGATACTGCAGTTGTTATTGTAGCAAGAATTAGGGCGAGACCAATTTCTTTTATCGATAAAATCATCGCCTCTCTAACGCTCTTTCCATTTCTCACTTCATGAAGATAATTATGAAAAATATGAACTGAGTAATCAACACCCAGCCCCATTAGCAATGGAACAAGGGCTATGGCGAGAGTATTGAATTTTATTCCAATCAAAGCCATTGTTCCAAAAAGCCATATTATGGCAAAGCTCAATCCAAGCAATGATATTATTACATATGATGGTCGTCGGAAGTTTATGAATAGAATAAGAATGATGGCGATGAAAATGCTGGGAACAATTATTTTATTTGATTTATCCGTTAAATCATCTATCTGATATGAAATCACACCTGAACCAGTAACTTCCACCTTAAATCCGTATTTCTGAGCTTCTTTCTCCAGAACGCTCACGATTTTCCTGCTTACTTCTTTCAATGAATTCGTGTCCAGGCTTCCATTTATCTGAGCAATCATCAAAGTTGCTTTCGCTTCTCCATTTTCAGATGATAGAAACATTAGAGCAGAGTTCCTTAAATCATCCATTACAGCTTGCTTTATCAAAAGTTGCTGCTCAATGTTTACATTGTCCATATTCCTCCAGGCATTGTTGAAATCATTCAAGGAAATAGCTTCCTTTTCTTCAAGCAATTTTTCGACCATTTCAAAAGAAAAATTTTGCTGGAAATGCATTATCAAATTTTCAATGAAACTGTTTTCTATTAACTTTACAATCCAGTATAAAATACCGCTGTTTATTGAAAGAGGAAATGGAATAGCAATCCTGCTTCCTGCTTCTATATCATATAATTTGGCAGGCAGGGATGCGTTTCCAAAAGATGGAGCTATCCCATATTTTGAGAGCTCCTCCCTGGATATATTCATATAAATTTCGTTCCCATCGATGGCAATGCTTGCATTAAGCGGGAAATCCGTGTATTTGCCATCCTTTCCAATCCATATGAAAGCTTTTGCCTTCTCAAAATTACCAATGGCTTCTATGTTTTTCATCCCGCCGCCGAGCTCCCATTGCGGAGGCGCCGTGCGGCATGAGATGATGTAGCTTAAGTTCAGTTTGGCTGGGTCAACTTTGTTTTTGAATGAAACATACCATTCCACGCTCGAAAATTTTGGGATGGCAAGATTTTTTACATGGAATATTATCTCAACGCTTTTCCTGTATGTTTTCATTTCGAAGCCAGTTATATCGGCAAAATCATATTTTGAATCTTCTGCATCGTAGGATGTTATCGCGGTAACAGGATTCATCAAATCATTGTATGCATTTTTTATCTCGTCGTTGCTGCATTCTTCTATGCCTTTTTGATATTCCATCCCACATATTGCAGAGACAAAAGTTGCTACGCTAATAACGCCTTCTGTGCCACTTATTTCATTCAGCTTTTTCCCAATGTTGTATTCAGCTTTTATGGAATCAACGCTAACAACATCTTTGCCGGACAATATTATCATTACTGACTCTTCATTTTTCCCGAAATATTCATTTATTCTATTGCTTGCCCTCACCATCTCATTATCTGGCATGAAGTCTTTCGTGGAAGTTCCCATTTCTAAAGAGGGAATAAAACTTGCAAAAATAAGTGTGATGAACATGATTATAGCCACAACAACCTTTGGTCTTCTTTCAATGAAAGATGCAAGCTTAGAAAGCATGGTTGAATATTCTTTGCCATATATAAAAATTATGTATTGTATGATTTACATGAAAAAACATATATACTGGATTTTATATAGAATCAATGGCTGAACTCGAGTTTTATGGAAGCGCAACTGTAGGAGAGCGAGGACAGATAGCATTGCCAGCAAGTTTGAGAAGAGAGTTAAACATAAAGGCTGGGGATAAAATTCTCATATTTGGAAAAAGGAAATGGAAGAAATGGGGATTCATAGCAGCGAAAGCAGAAGTTCTTGAAAAATTGTTGCAGGAAATAGAAAAAGAAATAAGAAAACTTATGGAGGGTGCAAAGAAAGAATAGTTCAAATTTAAATATCATTTTTCCATAAACTTTTATGCTTGAACTCGTAACAAGAAATCTGAAGGAAGTGATAACAGTTGAGGAGCTAAAAAAAGTTATGGAAAAGGAAGAAAAAAAAGCGTATATTGGTTTCGAGCCATCTGGCTTTGTTCATCTTGGCTGGCTGATGTGTGGGGAGAAGGTAAAGGATTTGGTTAATGCTGGTTTCGATGTCAAAATTTTACTTGCTGACTGGCATGCATGGATCAATGATAAGCTTAATGGAAACATGGATGCCATCAGAACATGTGGCGAGTATATAAAAGATGCATTCGCTGCCATGGGAGTAAAAGGCGTTGAATACATTTATGCAAGCGACATCGTTAAGGATGTAAATTACTGGAATCTCATTCTGAAAATAGCGAAAGCCACATCGCTGGCTAGGGTAAGGAGAGCAATGGATATAATGGGAAGGAGGGCGGAGGAAGCGGAAAAAGATTTTTCCAAATTTATATATCCAATAATGCAGGTTGCCGATATTTTTTATCTTGATGTGGACGCTGCTTTAGGAGGCATGGATCAAAGGCATGCTCATATGCTTGCTCGTGACTTTGCAGATAAGGCGAAGATGAAAAAGCCCGTTGCATTGCACACACCAATCATATCCAGCCTTAAAGCGAAGGGGAGAATGGATGTTGCAAAAATGTCAAAAAGCAAGCCAAGCACTGCTATCTTCATTCATGATGAAAAAGAGGAGATAGAGCGTAAGATAAAAAAAGCTTATTGTCCAGAAGGCGATGCTTCGAATCCTGTAATGGAAATTGCAGCCTATCTTTTATTCCCTCACTTTGGGAGCATTGAAATAAATGGAAAGGAATATGAAAGTTACGATGCCTTGGAAAAAGATTTTGTTTCAAAATTGTTGCATCCACTGGATTTAAAAATGGGCGTTGCTTCATATTTAAATAGAATGATTGAGCCAATTCGCAATTATTTCAAGCAGAATCCAAAAAATTTAGATAGGTTGAAAAGCTATATGGATAAATGATAAAAGTCGGATGCTGCGGTTTTGCTGGCGGGATGGCAAAATATTTCAAAATATTTAAAGTTGTGGAAGTGCAGCAAACTTTTTACAAATTACCTCGCATCGAAACAGCAAAAAAGTGGCGCAGCATTGCACCTTCAGACTTTGAATTCACGCTTAAAACATGGCAGATTATAACTCATCCTGCCAGCAGTCCAACATACAGGAAAGCAGGAATAGAAGCGAAGCGAAGCTATGGATTTTTTAGGGTTAATGACGACACCATGCGGGCATGGGAAGAAACAAGAAAAATTGCAAAGGAGCTCAGAGCAAGCATTGTCATATTTCAATGTCCTGCATCTTTCAAAGAAAATGATGAAAACATAAAGAATATGAAGGAATTTTTTTGGAGCATATCTCATGACTTCATATTCGGATGGGAGCCGCGTGGCAACTGGAAAGAAGAGACAATAAGAGAGATATGCGAGGAGCTTGACTTAATACATGTTGTTGATCCATTCAAAAATGAAAGTTTATATGGAATGCCAAAATATTATCGCCTTCATGGGATGAAAGGCTACAATTATGATTACAGCATGGATGAATTAAAGAGGCTTAAAGAAATTTGTTTGAAGCATGACAACGCATACTGCATGTTCAACAATACAAAAATGATGAAAAACGCCATGGAATTCATGGAATTGCTAAAAAAGGAATGAAATTTTTTTGCCTGTCCAGATCAATCAAACCTTGTCACGTCAAGCTCGCCATCATAGAGAGCATAGAACTGCGGGTGTTGATTATACCATAAATACGGGAAACAACCATTGCCATTAAAGCAGAGTACAAAGTTGGGACAGAGACAGCAAAGTTTATATTGAGCTTTACCATATAGGCTCAGGTGGTATGAATGGCAAAATATAAGGTAAGTGTTGATAGGGATGCATGCATTGGAGATGGCGTATGTGAGAGCCTGTGTCCAGAAGTGTTCAAGCTGGATGATGAGGGAATAAGCACTGTGCTGAAGCCAGAGATAGATGACAGCCTGTATGATTGTGTTAAACAGGCTGTCGAGTCCTGTCCAGCGGAGTGCATAACCCTTGAGAAAATAGAGGATTAAGCTTTGCTTTCCCTTTTCATTATTTTTTTATATATCCTAACATATAACAATATGATTGTTGCTCCCTCATTGCTTTCTGCCGACTTCTCAAAACTTGGAGAAGAGATAAAAGCTATCGAACCATATGCAGATTGGATTCATCTCGATATTATGGATGGCCATTTTGTTCCAAATATGACTATTGGGGCAATCGTCGTCAAAAGCATAAGAAAGGTTACGATGCTTCCTTTCGATGTCCATTTAATGATTTCCGAGCCAGAAAAATATTATATGGATTTTGTTAAGGCTGGAGCAGATATAATAACTGTGCATGCGGAAGCAACCCATAGCCTGTACAGAATGGTTAAAGAGATAAAGAAGCATTGCAAGGTTGGCGTGGCTTTAAATCCAGCAACTTCCTTGTCAACTGTAGAAAATATTTTAGATGAAATAGATTTGCTTCTGATAATGACGGTCGAACCGGGATTTGGTGGACAGAAATTCATAGATGGGATGGTGAAAAAGATAAAGAAAGCAAGGAAAATGTTCGATGGCTACATTGGCGTGGATGGCGGAATAAACGAAAGCAATGTTAAAAAAGTAAAGGAGGCAGGCGCCGACGTTGTTGTCGCTGGCTCATACATTTTTGGGAGTAAAAGCTACAAAAAAGCAATAGAATCATTGCGAGTTTAGAAATTTTTTAAAAGCCATTAAAGCCTTTCCTCTATGCGAGTATTTATTTTTCTCTTCCTTACTCATTTCCCCAAATGTTTTTTTGCTTCCTTCCGGCACGAAAATAGGGTCATATCCAAAACCCTCGCCTCTTTTTTCCATTGCTATTTCTCCATAACATATTCCTTGGAAAATATGGACTGAACCATCATAATATGCTATAACAGCCTTGAAATACGCTTTCCTTTCCTTTTTCCCTTCCATAAGCTTAAGGATGCCATCATTTCCAATTGTTTTGAAAACATATGCCGAGTAAACACCTGGAAAACCTTTTAAGGCGTCGATAAACAATCCAGAATCTTCAAGAAAGAATTTTGCCTCTATTTTATTTTTTAAATAGTCTATTCCAAATTTTGCCACTTCTTCAAGACTATCCGCCTGTATCTCTGGATATGGAATATGCTTCATTTCAATATCGTCTATTATTTTCTTTGCTTCCACATATTTGTGCCTGTTTCCAGTTATGAAATAAATCATGATACCCGCTTCATATAACGACCACGCTTTATTATCTCTTCTATTTTCTTTTTAACTTCCTTTGCCCTATCAAAATTTTCTTCATAGGCATCGAAGACCCATTCGAATAGTTTTTTATTCGCATGAGCTGCATTGAAAGCTTCCATCAACAAATGCATGTCAACACCCATGGCTTCCATCTCAAAACTTTTCATTCCAAGTCCAAAATCAATGAAGTAAAGTCTGTCTGTCAGAATCATGTTCGACGTTGTCAGATCGCCGTGTATTATACCATTTGAATGCATTTTTGCAACACTTTCTCCAATCATTTCGCATATTTCTCTTTGCCTGGAAGAGCTTTCAGCATCAATTATATCCTTTATTCTCTTTCCATCAATGTATTCCATGATTATTTCCATTTTGACTGTATCGACATCATATATTATTGGCACGCTCGCTCCAGCTTTTCTTGCATCCACCATCAAAATTGCCTCTTCTTTCGTTCTTCTTTTCCTTATTTCTTCGTCGAGTTCCTTTATTCTGTATCCTTTTCTTATTCTCCTTTTTATAACAACTTCCCTCCCCATCCATCTCGCTTTATATATTTCTGCCTCCGCCCCTCTTTTTATCAGCTCCATTTTACCTCAACCTCATCCGTCCTGAAATTTTGCCTCACCTTCGTATCCTCAAGCCCCATTCTATAACCTGCTTCATACATCAAAATCGCCGTCCACGCTATCATGGCTCCATTGTCAACTAAATAGCTTCGAGGAGGCACAAAAAACTTTGCACCCCTCTCTTTCGCCATCACCCTCATGATCTCCTGAAGCCTCGCGTTGGAGGCGACGCCGCCGCCGAGCAGAACCTCGTCCTTTTCCAGATGAGCCATGGCTCTTTCCGTAACTTCGGCAAGCATACTGAAACATGTTTCCTGCAATGAATATGCTATATCTTCTATTCTTTCTTTTTTGATTGAGGCGAGAGAAGCTGTTAAAATGCCAGAAAAGGAAACATCCATTCCTTTGACAGAATAAGGTAATGGAATGTATTTTTTCCCGTTCTTTGCGATTTTTTCTATTCTGGGGCCAGCTGGAAATGGTATGCCAATGGCTCTTCCAAATTTATCAAGACAATTTCCTATTCCAATATCGAGAGTTTCTCCAAATATTCTGTATCTTCTTTTAAGCAATGATATAACCTGTGTGTTTCCTCCAGAAGCATAAAGCAAAACAGGATCATTGCTGCCTGTCAATGCTTTCCCTATCTCGAGATGTGCTATGCAATGGTTGACACCCATCAAAGGTTTTTTGTATTTTAGAGCAAGAACCCTTGCAGCAGTGGCTACAGTTCTTAAACATGGTCCCAGGCCTGGGCCAATGGAAAATCCTATCAAATCTATTTCTTTTAAGCTTATGGAAGCTTTATCTATTGCCTCTTTTAATAATGAAGGGAAATGCATTGCATGATGATTTGCAGCTTCTCTTGGATGGATTCCACCCTGCTTTGGCCTGTACATTCTTGTCTCATTTGAAAGAACTCTGCATTTTCCATCGGCTTCTTCAACCACAGCTATTCCAAGAGTGTGAGCTGTTCCTTCTATCCCGAGAGAAATCATAGCTCCATTATAAGCTTGGCTATTTCCTCTCTCTTCTCCTTTTCTTTTGGAAGAGCTATAGATGCTTTCCACTTCCT
>JAGGXG010000043.1 GCA_021163175.1 Thermoplasmata archaeon | reverse complement strand
TGATGAATTTGTAAAACCAACTGTTATAACAGGCGATGTTATAGAAGATGGTGATGTCGTCATATTCTTCAATTTCCGTCCCGACAGGGCAAGGCAACTCTCGCATGCATTTGTGGATGAAAACTTTGATAAATTTGAAAGAAAGAAATTGTCAGTACATTTTGTCGCTCTCACAGAATACTTCGATGGCATAAATGCTGCTTTTAAAAAAGAGGAAATAAAAAATACTTTTGGAGAGGTGATATCGAAACATGGAATGAAGCAGTTGAGAATAGCTGAAACGGAAAAATATGCCCACGTCACATTCTTTTTCAATGGTGGCAGGGAAAAACCTTTCAAAGGGGAGGAGCGCTGTCTCATTCCATCTCCAAAAGTGGCAACTTACGATTTAAAGCCGGAGATGTCAGCCCATGAGGTTACAGAAGAACTCATAAAAAGAATAGAATCCGAAAAATATGATGTGATAATTGTAAATTATGCAAATCCCGATATGGTTGGACACACAGGTGTATGGAATGCTGCCATCAAAGCTGTTGAAACAGTTGATGAATGCATAGGAAAAGTTGTCGATGCCATAATTAAACACAATGGAATTGCCATCATAACAGCTGATCATGGAAATGCTGAAGAGATGTTCGATGAAAATGGCGAGCCGAAAACAGCACATACAACAAATCCAGTTCCATTTATAATAATAGGGGCTGGAAAATTAAAGCTTAGGAACGGAAATCTCGGAGATATTGCTCCCACAATGCTCCATTTGCTCGGAATAAAAAAACCAGAAGAAATGACAGGCAATAGCCTCATTATTTCATGATCGTTCCATTAATTTTTAAATATGTTTCCATTCTATTATCATGAAGAAGTTGCTGGCTATTGGGATATTAGGAATGTTTTTAATGACAAGCTTGATTGGATGCATGGAAAAGAAAAGTTTGGAAATAGGCGAGATAGCATCAAATCCTTCTGAAAATCCAAAGTATAAGATTGCTTCATTCTATCATCTTAATGGCCTTGAAATAAAAGCAAATCCTCCAACCTATGAACTTCCTTTAAATCTTAACCATATAAAAAATAAAGACATACTCGATTTGTTCGATTTAACGCAGAATCAAACAAAATTTTTGGAAGATAAAGGTTTTGTTATTTTAAAATATGGAAAAAATGATAACTTCTCGGAAGTTTATGAAAGATTGAAAAAACTGGGGGTGCCAATATTTATAACGAGCGATACCTTCCTGCATCTGTATCATATACAATTCAACGAGATTTTAAAGGAACTGGAAGAAGGCGAGTTTTATGGAGAACTATTTAACTTAACTAAAGCAATGTTTGAGAAATCCAAAGAGGATTATGAAACATATGATGACATGGTTAAAGAAGCTGCGAGAAGAAATGTTGCATATTTTGGCGTCGCCCTGCTTTTGCTTGGAAGCAAGGAAAAAATACCTGATTATGTGGCGAAGGAAGTTGATGAGGAGATTGATAATATTGAAGAACATTCTGGAATGAAGAACAGCAGCATATTCCATTACATGGAGGACTACTCGCAATATGTGCCTCGCGGCCACTACACGCAATCTGAGAAATTGCAGAGGTATTTCAAAACCATGATGTGGTATGGAAGAATGGCTTTTTTCCTTCAGAAAGGAATGGTCAGTGAGGAAGATGCAAAAATAGCTACCATGCAGGCAATTCTGATTTCCATTGATTTGGAGAATACGAGAGCTGGGGATAAAACATGTATGGAAATATGGGATAGAATATATTCCATAACTTCCTTTTTTGTTGGAACAGCAGATGATTTAACGCCATACGAATATATCGAAGCATTGAACAAAATTTTCGATGGAAATTTCAGCATTGCAACTTTGAATGAAAGCGAGCTTTCGAAAATAAGAGAAGAGCTGAAGAAAATGAATATCCCAAAAATATATGGAGGGAGCGGAATAATCAGCATAGATCCAACGCATCCTGAAAAATGGGATGAAATGATGAATGAAACAAAAGGCATGCGTTTCATGGGGCAGCGATATGTTCCAGATTCATACATATTCCAGCAACTTGTTTCCCCCCTCGTAGGAATGTATGTCGGCGATGGAAAGCCCTTCACCATGGAGTACACGGAGGGCGGCGCCGCCCGCTGTTTTCCACGCGGCCTGGATGTGATGGCCGTGCTTGGCTCTGATGATGCTCTGGATATTATTGAAAAGGAAGGCGATGCTGATTACGCAGGCAAGAATACAAGCTATCATAAGCAGCTTGAAATGCTTCGAAATGAATTTGGGAATTTGAGCATTGAGGAATGGAACCGCAACCTCTACTTTGGCTGGTTGTTTAGTTTGCAACCATTGCTTAACAGATTTGATGAAAGCTATCCCGTTTTTATGCGTAGCAGGGAATGGAGATACAAGGAATTACAGACCTGCCTCGCCTCCTGGACTGAGCTAAGGCATGATACAATATTGTATGCAAAGCAGAGCTATACTGCTCGCCTCACCGCCATTCCTGCCAAAAGCAAGGGATATGTGGAGCCAGCTCCAGAATTTTATCTCCGCCTCAAAGCCTTGGTAAACATGACATTAAATGGATTGAAAGGTTTGGATGCATTGAATGAGAGCCAGGAATACAGAATGAAAAAACTTGCCTCCATGCTTGATGGTGCTTTAAAAATATCAATAGATGAGTTGGAAGGAAAGAGTATTGAGCGATATGAAACATTCTTTACAGGTTTTATCGATTCAATTTCTGATATAACAAGAGGATATAACAGGGAGGCGATAAAAACAACGATGGTTGCAGATGTGCATACGGATTTGAACACAATGAAATGCCTCGAAGAAGGGGTTGGCTACATTGATTTGATTATGGTGGCATATGAAGATAATGAAAACATTTATCTTTCAGCCGGTCCAATATTCAGCTACTATGAATTCAAACAACCCATTGATGACAGACTTACAGATGAAAAATGGGAGGAAATGGGTGCTTTTTCAACGCTTGCACCATGGCAACAGGAAATATACCCAAAATGATTTAAATTCCTGCAAGATAATTCAGCATGATAAGCATACTGGTAGTTGAAGATGAAGAACCCATTCAGGAATTGATAAAAGAATATCTCGCCTCCTTAAAAGCTAAAATCTATCAGGCTTTTTCAGGAGAGGAAGGAGTTGAAATGTATAAAAAGTTGTTCAGCAAAGGAAAAAAGCCCACTCTCGTTATAATGGACTTGAAATTGCCTGGCATTGATGGCGTGGAGGCAACAAAAAGAATAATGGAAATTGATCCCAATGCCATAATATATGGGTTTACAGCATATTTTGGAACAGATTGGGCAAAAGAACTTCAGAAGGCTGGCGCCAGAGGCGTGATAGCCCGCCCGGTTGGCTTCGACGGCTTCAGAGATATAGTTAAGGATATCCTTTCAGAGCTCTCTGCTAAACCATAATTCATCCGGAATTTCTTCATATACGCTTGTCACATCCTTTTCTTCTTTCTTCTCCTTTTTCTTCTCTCTTTTTTCTTCCCTGTATCTTAAAATCATATCTTTATTTAAATACCAGTAGTGAGTGCGCCAGCTTCTCCCATCATATATGGTTGTCTCCTCTCTTTCAGTAATCAACATGCCTTCCTCTTCCAGGATATAAAAGAGCTGTCTGTCTTCAGGCTCCAGAATATTGTCTATGATCCTGTCCTCAAATCCAAACAAATCCATAACGAAATTTGCATCCTTCATTGCTGACTCGATATCGATATTTACGCGAGTTGCGATAGCAACAGCTAAATCCTCAAGAGTTACAATCATAATATAATATTGTGCAAGCACGCTATAAAAACCTTTTGATTTATTGGAGATTGTCGAAAAAATCGTGAGATTTAAATTCCCATTCCCCGTAGGAGAAACAGGGGATGGGAATGAGATACTGGAGAAGATACGACAGAAAATATAAATTGGGCAACATTAAAAATCTTTACTATTTTATTCGATCAAAAGCAAAGAAACTCGGAAAACCATTTGATAG